>JASFRY010000201.1:0-7440 GCA_050114675.1 Gemmatimonadota bacterium
CTTCCACTGGCGCTTCGAGTCAGAGTTCGTCGAAGCCCACGTCCGGCCCGACCAGGTGGAGGCGTTGGTGAGGGGCCCCACGGCGTCGGTGGCGGGACACGCCCGGGCCTCGGTCATGGACTACCTGCAGACATCGCATCGACTCGTGGTGCCACTGTACCGCCTGGAGAAGGCGTTCGGCTTCGATCCCGACGCCCCCGCACACGCCGAAACCCGGGACTTCGTGGCCCAACGACTGGCGGCCGGAGCCGACATGCTCCGCACCCTCTGGTGGTCCGCCTGGCAGGAGAGCGCCACCGCTCCATAGCGCCGCCGGGTGGGCGACGGGGGCCCCATCCAGGCTTCCCCTGGATCCGGTCCCCAGAGAAACCTTGCCATGAGCCCGCGCGTCTATAGGAGTTGTGACAACGCGGTGGCCCTGGCGAGCCAGGGAGAGTCGGGTTCGGCGGACGGAGGTGAGGCATGGCGGGCGACACGCGGCAACCGGGTGCGGGCGGCGAGGGGGGAGTCTTCGGGTCGCTGGACCCCAAGCTCACCATCTATGCCCTGGCCAATGGGATGGACCTGGTCAAGAGCGGGACGGCCCGTAGCCTGGAGTGGTACCGCGACGGGATGGATCGCGGCATTCTCCTGGAGGCCGGCGACGACGGCAAGGTGTCCGTCACGTCCCGGGCCTGGAGGACCAGCGCCCCCGATGCGGCGCGCTCCATCCCCCAGGGAGAAGCTGTGGCGCCCGAGGCGCTGCTCGCCGGGCTTTCGGATATCCTGCAGAGAGCTCTGGACGCCGCCAACCGTCTCTGATCCGGAAGGAGCACCGCCATCGAGTCGATGGACCGCCTCCAGGAGCGCATCACGCGGTGCCGCCGCTGTCCTCGCCTCGTGGCGTGGCGTGAGACGGTGGCGAGGGAGAAGCGCGCCGCGTTCCGCGACCAGACCTACTGGGGACGGCCGGTCCCGGGTTTCGGGGATCCGAAGGCCCGGGTCTTCGTGGTCGGCCTGGCGCCCGCCGCCCACGGCGCCAATCGCACGGGACGCATGTTCACCGGGGATCGCTCGGGAGA
Organism: Gemmatimonadota bacterium; assembly: GCA_050114675.1. Lineage (GTDB taxonomy): Bacteria > Gemmatimonadota > Gemmatimonadetes > Longimicrobiales > Gaopeijiaceae > SZUA-318. The sequence continues at coordinate 1,062 of JASFRY010000201.1, forward strand.
CTGGCTGTACCGGGCGCTCCACCTTGCCGGCTTCGCCAACCAGCCCGAGTCGGTGGACCGGGGAGACGGGCTCGAGCTCACCGACTGCTTCGTCTCGGCAGCGCTCCGCTGTGCGCCGCCGGCAAACAAGCCGACCTCCGCGGAGCGCGACCGCTGCCGACCCTGGCTCGAGGCCGAGCTCGATCGGATGCCGCAGGTTCGCGTGATGGTCACCCTGGGTGGCCTGGCCTGGAACCAGACGCTCCGGATCCTCTCGGAGCGGGGCGCGGCCGTGCCCAGGCCGCGACCGAAGTTCGGGCATCTCCAGGAAGTGCGGCTGGGCCCCGGGCTCGTGGTGCTGGGCTCCTACCACCCCAGCCAGCAGAACACCTTCACGGGGACCCTCACGGAGGAGATGTTCGACGCCGTCTGGACGCGTGCGCGGAAGTTGGCGGAAGACTGACGCCGTCCGGTACTTTCCTCCCATGCCACGCTCGCTCACCTGGGTCCTGCTGTTGGCGGTCTGTGCCTCGTGCTCCGGCGCCGGGAGTGCACCGGCCCGCACGCCCGTGGTCTCCGTGGGACCGACCGCCGACCTCCAGGCCCTCTTCGACACGCTGAAGGGGCCGGCTACGGTCCGCCTCGCCACGGGTGACTACCACCTCACCGCCGTGGCCTTCACCGACTCCACTTGCGGCAACTGCCGGGATCCGGACGAGGACGTGCCGGCGACCCGCGGTCTGCTGATCAGGGGCGACAGCATCCGGCTGGAGGGCGCGTCGGCACGAGAGGTGGTGCTGCACACCCACGCAGGGTACGGGATCCTCTTCGACGGCTGCGCGGGATGCGCCCTGGAAGCCGTCACGGTCACCGACGGTGCGCGGGACGCAGACGGACGCGCCACTGACGCCGGCGTGGTGATCCGCCATGGGCACGTGACGCTGTCGGACTGCGTCATCCGTGACAACCTGGGGGATTCGGCCACGGTCCATTCGGTGGTGGTGGGCATCATGGGCGTGGCCGTGCGAGAAGGCGGCCACGGCACCATCCGGGGATGCCACATCGAGCGGAACTCGTGGGACGGCATCGCCGGCTATCGCGACGCGAGCCTCCTGGCGGTGGACAACCTCGTGGACGGTGTGGACAAGGCACGCGGCGCGCAGATGGGCGGCGGCCGCGGCGTGGGCATCGGACTCACCTGGAACGCTCGCGGCGTCATCCGGAGCAACCTGGTCACCCGCTACTGGAAGGGCATCGGCGTCTTCGTGAACGCCCAGGCATCCATCACGGCCAACGTGGTGGAGGATGTCCTCACGTGGGGCATGGCGTACTGGGGCCCCGACGGTGGACGCCCCGTGGCCGTCATGGACGGCAACGCCGTGTTCGAAACCGGCGCGTGCGGCGTCATCGTGGATCGGGCAGCACCTTGGAGCCCCGAGGTCCACCCGGGTCCCCCACGGGACGGACTCGACGCCCTGGCCGCCAAGGGGCCCGGAGAGCTGGTGGGCAACGCCATCGTGCGCACCGGACAGGACGAGCGCTACGACACGGGCGAGCCTTACTGCTGGCAACGGCCCATCGCCCGGCACAACGTGCCCGAGGGCTTCCGTATCGCCGACAACCTGGTGTACGACGTGCGCCAGCCCGGGGACAGCATACCCACGGAGGACGTCCTGGACGCAGCAGCCTTCGCACGGGCCACCGCTCCGCTCCTCCGCCAGCTGGCCCGCTCCCCCGTGCTGGCCCGCTCTCGTTTCCTGGGCGCCTTCGGAGACGGCAGGTGAGCGCCGGCCCCGCGCCCCATGGCGACCTGGGCCTCCAGGCCCGCCTCGAGGCCCTGGCCCGGAACGACAAGTGGTTCCTCTCGGCCGGCGACGGGTTCGTGTGGGCGCCGCCCTTTCCCCGCTGGCTGCATCGTCCCGGATTCTGGGACCCGGCGCACATCTACCACTACCCGATGGCTCCCCTCTACAGCGTGGCGCTGGTGCGGGCCGACGGCGCCGCCGACCGCCTCCAGCGCAAAGGGATGGACTGGCGCCCCGATCGCCTCAGAGTGCGTTGGCGCAGCCGGTCCGGGCTCGATCTGACAGAGTTCCGCTTCCTCCTGCCCGGGGGACGCTTCTGCTCGGCGTGGCGCACCGAGGTGGAGCTGGGATGGCCCAATCCCTCCTTCCGGGACCTGAGCCTCGTGGCCTTCACGGCGGTGCCCGGTCCTTCGGTGCGGGACCTCGGGCGGGAAGGCCGCGGTCTGCGCTGGGCTACGACGCTCACCGACCGACGGGCCCAGACCCTGGACGTGGAGGCTCACCTCACCGTGGACGTTCTGGCGCCCCGCGGCCGCCACGCCGTGGCGCCCGAGGTGCTCCTCCAGCTCGACGACCTGGCCAACCTCTCGTCCTGCACGGCGCTTCGATCCGAAGGGAGCGCGGACCCAGAGTGGGACCTGACGCCCTTCGTGGAGTGCTGGGCGCCCGGCGCCTCCGGAGGCGCCGGCGGCTCCCCGGCTCTGGAGGGTGTGTCGGACCGGGGCCACGCCCATCTTGTCGTGGCGCTGCCCCTGCGTGACATCCCGGCACGCCACGGCGTGGGCTTCTGCCTCACGGCGGCCCCGCTGGAGGAAGGAGCGAGCCCCCGCCATCTGCCCCCTCCGGCGTCGGTGCCCCGGCCCATGCGCGCCGAGTCCAACTGGAAGAAGGTCCTGGCGTCGTACCCGCGCTTCTCCTGCTCCGACCTCCACCTGACCCGGTACTACGACTACCGTCTCTACGGCCTCCACCTGAACCGGCTGGGCGGCGGCCGCGGGCGCATTCCCCATCCGGCCGTGGCCGAGGGCATCGAGTACTTCCACCTCCCCATCACCTACTCGGCCCAGTGCCACATGTGGGAGACGCGGTGGTGCGACGATCCCGCCGTGGCCCGGGGTTCCCTGCTGAACTTCCTGGCGGCCCAGCGCGCCGACGGATCCCTGCCGGGACGCCTGTACGTGAACCACGAGATGGGCGAGGACTTCTACCACGCCAACTGGGCCGACGCGGTGCTGGCCGTGGACGCGCTCCACCCCCAGACGGCGTTCCTGGAGATGGCATACGGAGGTCTGGCACACTACGCGGATTGGCTGCTGCGAGAGCGCGACCCGGAAGCGTCGGGCATGATCACCGTGGTGAACCACTATGAGACGGGCCAGGAGTACATGTCCCGCTATCTGGCGGTGGACCCGAGCTCCGACGTCACCGAGTGGGAGCCTCGCCTCCGCCTCAAGGGCGTGGACGTGACCGTATACGCGTACCAGCTCCTCCGGGGCCTGGAGGCCTTGGCTCTGCGCCTGGGCCACGACGGCGACGTAGCGCACTGGCGGGACGCCGGCCAGCGGACGGGGGCGGCCATCCTCGACGCCATGTGGGACCCCGACGCGGGCATCTTCTTCGACGTGGACGGCGCCAACGGGCAGCGCACCGGCGTCAAGGCCGCCGTCTGCTTCTACCCACTCCTCACCGATCTCCTGGACGAGAAGCACGTGGAGGGACTTCTGGCCCATCTCCGGGATCCCGCCACCTTCGCCACGACCTTTCCGGTGCCTTCGTCGTCGGTGGACGATCCCCTCTTCAGCGCCGAAGGGCTGTGGAAGGGCAAGCGCCACAACTGCCCCTGGAACGGGCGCGTATGGCCCATGACCAACAGCCACGTGGTGGAGGGGCTGCTGCGCCAGTGGCACCGGGGACGCGACGGGGCGGGGGCCGTTGCCGCCCACATCCTGTCCCGCTTCGTCCACATGATGTTCCACCGCGGGGACCCGGGGCGGGCCAACTGCTACGAGCACTACAACCCGTACACGGGCCATGCGTGCGTCTTCCGGGGGATCGACGACTACCAGCATTCGTGGGTCGCCGACCTCCTGATCCGCGGCGTCACCGGCGTGGAGCCCGGGACCGAAGCCCTCCGCGTGCGCCCCCTTCACATGGGCCTCGACCAGGCACGCTTCCGGGGACGCCTCAGGGAGCACGACGTGGCCGTGGATGTGACGTCCCGTCGCGTGTCGCTCACCGTGGACGGCCGGGAGCAGCACGGCGAGGTGGGTGAGACCCTGGAGGTACCATGGTAGGCGTGCGCCTCGTGGAGCTCTCCAAGCGCTTCGGCGACGTGGTCGCCGTCCATCCGCTGGACCTGGAGGTGGAGCAGGGCGAGCTCCTGGTGCTCCTGGGCCCCTCGGGATGCGGCAAGAGCACGGTGCTCCGCATGATCGCCGGCGTGGAAGAGCCCAGCGGTGGACAGGTCTGGATCGGAGACCGCCGCGTGGACGACGTGGAGCCGGCCGAGCGGGACGTGGCCATGGTCTTCCAGAGCTACGCCCTCTACCCCCACATGACGGTGCAGCAGAACCTCTCGTTCGGCCTGCGCATGCGGAAGGCCTCGAAGGACGAGATCGGCCGAAGGGTCACGTGGGCCTCGTCGCTCCTGGGCCTGGACCGCTTTCTGCAGCGGCGTCCGGGCCAGCTCTCGGGCGGCCAGCGACAGCGGGTCGCCCTGGGCCGCGCCATGGTGCGGGAGCCTTCGGTCTTCCTTTTCGACGAGCCCCTGTCCAACCTGGACGCCCGGCTCCGGGCCGAGATGCGTGACGAGATCGCGTCGCTGCACCGCCGCCTGGGAACGACCATGGTCTTCGTGACCCACGACCAGGTGGAGGCCATGAGCCTGGGCCAGCGCATCGCCATCCTGGACGAAGGCGTGCTCCAGCAGTGCGGCTCCCCCCTGGACGTGTACCGCGAGCCGGCCAACCTCTTCGTGGCGCGTTTCGTGGGCACGCCGTCCATCAACACGGTCCAGGGCTTCCTGGGGCGTGACGAAGGTGGACCCCACTTCGTGGGCTACGGGCTGGAGGTACGGTGCAGCGCCCGGGTGCTCGCCTCGTTCGGGGAGCCCAGCCACCCCTTCGTGGTGGGCGTGCGCCCGGAGGACGTGGAGCTCCTTCCCGCCGGCGATGCCCAGGCACACCTGGCCTCGGAGGTCCAGCGCGTCGAGGCCCTGGGCGCCGAGCTCCTGGTCCATGTGGCAGGCCCGGGCGAGGTCCCCTGGGTCGTGCGGGCGCCGGCCAACTTCCCGGCGGTGCCCGGGGCGCGCCTCTCGCTGCGCATCCGGACGGACAGGGCCCATCTGTTCGACGGAGAGAGCGGAGCACGCCTCTGCCCCCTGGGGGACCCGGAGGAGCCATGAGGCGGTGCGTCCCTTCCGTGGTGCTCCTTGCCGCCGTCCTGGGGGCGTGCAGGAGCGCCGACGGCGACGGCGTCACGCTCCGTGTGCTCCACTGGGCCGGGGACTACGAGGTCACGCGGGAGCAGGCCATCGCCGACCACTTCTCCAGGACCCACCCGGGCGTGCGCGTCGTCGTGGAATCGGTGGTGACCAACTACGACGAGAAGCTCCTCACCTCCATCGCCTCGGGGACGCCGCCGGACGTCTTCCTCCTGGACGGCCCCGACATCCCCACTTTCCTCGACCGGGGGCTGGCGCTGGACCTGACGCCCTACCTGGAGCGGGCCGGCTACGATCCGGAGCGGGTCTTCCCCCAGGTCATGGAGGGCTTCCGGCGCAACGGCCGGGTGTTCGCCCTCCCCAAGGACTTCACCCCCATGGTGCTGTACCTCAACATGGACGTCTTCCACCGGTTCGGCGTGGAGCCACCGGATTCCGGGGGGTGGACGTGGGGAGACTTCCAGGCGGCCGCCCGCCGGCTCACACACGACGTGGACGGCGACGGCCGCACCGACGTGTACGCCATCGACTTTCCCCGGAATCTCTACCAGTGGATCCCCTGGGTCTGGTCGGCGGGCACCGACATCCTGAATCCCGAGGGCACCCGGGCCACGGGCTACCTGGACGCCCCGGCCACCGTTGACGTCTTCCGCTTCCTCACCGGGCTGGTGACCGACGCCGAGGTGACGCCGGGCGTCCACTTCCTCGAGACCGGCGATCCCGCCCGGGAGGCGCGCTTCGCCACTGGCGCCCAGGCCATGCTGGAGTCGGGTCACTGGACCCTTCAGCTCCTGTACTCGAACATGGACGGCCGGGACCTTCACCTCTCCATCGCACCCATCCCCCATGAGGCCGGCGCCCGACCAGAGACCGTGCTGTATGCCTCGGGCTGGGCCGTGCCCACCAACGCGGTGCACCGGCGCCTGTCGGTGGAGCTGGCCGCGTGGCTCGCCTCGGAGGAGGCACAGCGCATGCGCGCCGAGACCCGCCTGGGAATCCCCGTCTTCCAGGACGTGGCCCGGGAGATCGCGGCCCAGGACACCTCGGGGCTGGAAGCCGAGTTCCTGGCCCAGGCGAGGCACGGCCGGGTGACGTGGGGCACCCGGGTCCGGGACTTCTACGAGGTGGAGGAGCTGACCTTCCAGATCATGGA
>JASFRY010000202.1:0-7426 GCA_050114675.1 Gemmatimonadota bacterium
CACGGTCCGGAGCAGGAGCCGGGCGGACGGGTCATCGTCCACCACGAGCACCCTGGGGCCGCCTTCCTCCACCGGGTCGGCGGGGACCGCCTCGGGCTGCGCATCCGCACCGGCGACCGGCGCGTAGGTGGATGCCAGCGCGGACGCCAGCGCTTCTGGCGGGGCGATCTCGAAGTGCACGGTTCGGCCCGCGATGCGGTACAGCTCGCGCTCCGCATCCAGGCGCACCGGGTCCGCCGTCGCCACCGAGAGGGAACGATCCGAGTAGCGGAGGGGGAGGACATGGAGGGCTCGAGCCACCGGCGCGGGGATGAGGCGGAACGCCTGGGGGTCCGCCGATTGGAGATCGGCCACGGGGAGCCGATAGTGTTTGGCGACCAGGCGAGCCAGATCGGCGCCGGTGATCCCGGCCGAGCTGGCCGCAGCCTTCCATGCGTCCTCGATGGGCGTGTCGGATCTCAGGGACAGCCCCCGGGCGCTCTCCAGCCCCGCGCGTCGTGTGACCGAGACAATCCAATGCCGGAGGATGGGGGTATTCACCGGGTGGAACTCCTTGGCTGACACCGACCATAGCGGACGAGGAGGAGGTTCAACGATGAAGTTGATGCTGGCGTGGTGGCGCCGCTACCCCATCTTGTGCTGATGCAGATCTCCTATCTGGATGGCCCGCGGCTGCGCCGCTCCCTGGTGGCGGCGTGTGACTACGCCCAGGTGCAACGGGGCGAGCTGAACCGCATCAACGTGTTCCCCGTACCGGACGGGGACACGGGCACGAACCTGGCGCTGACGGTGCGCGCCATCGCGGACCACCTGCGCCCCAACGATGCCCGCGAGGTGGGCGTCGTGGCCCAGGAGGCGGCTCAGGCGGCGGTCCTGGGAGCCCGCGGCAATTGCGGCATGATGCTATCCCACTTCCTCCTGGGGTTCTCCGAGCGCATGGCGAACCGTGCGCGCATCTCCACGGAAGAATTCGGAGAGGCGCTCCTGAGCGGGGTCCAGAGCCTCTACGAGGCGCTGGAGAGGCCCATCGAGGGGACCATCCTCACCGTGATGCGGGATACGGCCGAGGCGGCCGGCCGTGTCGGGGAGAACGACTTCGTCAAGCTGCTCCAGCATCTGGTAGAGGAGGCCCGCGCCTCGCTGGCGCGGACTCCGGATCTCCTGCCCGTGCTGAAGACGGCCGGGGTGGTGGATGCGGGGGCCAAGGGATTCGTGAGCCTTCTGGAGGGTGTGCTCCTCTTCATGCACGGCGACCCGCTCGTCGCGGCTCCCGCGGAGCGGACAGAGGGCGGTCCGACCCGGGTGGAAGACGAAGAGGCCGCAGTGGCGCGCGTGACGTTCCCCGGGGACAGCGAGCGCTACCGGTACTGCACGGAAGCGCTGGTGCGGGGAGATGCGCTGCCCACCCAGGCCGACGTGCACCAGCATCTCCGCTCCAGGGGGGACAGCCTCATCGTCATCCGGTCCGGTGCCATCCTCAAGGTCCACGTCCACACCGACGATCCCGAGGACGTCTTCGCGTATCTGCGCGGGCTGGGACGACTGGTGACCCACAAAGCCGAGGACATGCAGGCACAGCATCGTGCGGTGGAGAGGGCTGCGGACCAGCACATCCGGTTGGCGCGCCGCCCCGTCACGGTGGTCACGGACTCGGCCTCCGATCTCCCCGAGGAGGTGCTCCGGGCCCACGGCATCCACGTCACGCCCCTTCTCCTCGTGGACGAAGACCGGACCTACCGGGACGGGGTGGAGATCACGGCTTCCGAATTCCACCGCCGCCTGGAGGCCGAAGCTCCCGTCCCCACCACGAGCCAGCCGGCTCCGGCCGACTTCCTGGAGACCTTCGGGAGGGCCTCGGAGGAAGGGGAGGCCATTCTCGGGGTCATCCTCGGCTCGTCCCTGTCGGGGACCTTCGGATCGGCGGCGGCCGCGGCCGGACGCTTCCAGGGGACGCCGGTGCACCTCGTCGACTCGCTGGGCGCCTCCCTCCTCCAGGGCCTCCTGGTGCTCAAGGCGTGCGAGCTGGCCGAGCTGGCCCATTCCCCCGAAGACATCGCCAGGGAGCTCCGCCGAATCCGATCGCGGTCGGGGATCCTCTTCACGGTGGACACCTTCGATCGCCTGCTGGCATCGGGGCGCGTGGGGCGGGGACGGGCCCTCCTGGGCTCCATGCTGAGCGTGAAGCCGATCCTGTCGCTCGATGCGGCCGGGAAAGTCGTGCCCGCAGGGAAGGCCATGGGGCGCAGGCGCGCCCAGGACGCCCTTCTGGAAGCGCTGGCAGAGCGGATTCCCGAGGAGGCGAAGGTCCGCTTCGGGATCGTGTACGTCGGAGACGACTCCATCGTGACCCCGGTCTCCGGGGCGCTCCGCAGCCGGTACGGATACGACGTGGAGATCCTGGCATCGCCGGCGACGCCGGTCATCGCCACGCATATCGGCACCGGCGCGTGGGGCGTGGCCTACCTGCTGGAGGACTGACCGGGCGCAGGCCACTGGCGACCGGGCGCCGGAGGCGAGCGACTGGCGGGTGACGAGCGTCACGCGCGGGGCTATCGTCAACCCCGTGGCTCCCGTTCTCTCCACGCTCCAAGGTCAGGCTCCATGGCCCTGCACGGACTTCTGCCGGCGCTCCTCGCCGCCTCGTCCCTCTCTCCACAGCAAGCTCCCGAGCCCTGGCAGCAGGGCGTCGAGTATCGCATCGAAGCGCGCCTGGACGAGGACGCGGAGGTGCTCACGGCGCGAGCGCGGGTATGGTACCGGAACGAGTCTCCCGACACGCTGACGGACTTCTACCTCCACCTGTACCTCAACGCCTTCCGGCCCAACTCCGCCTACGCCCGCGACGACCTGGAGCACGGCATCCACATGTTCCAGGACCTGGGCCCCGAGGAGCACGGCTTCGAGCACCTGAGCCGGATGGCCGTGGACGGCCGGGACGTGACGGTCTCGTACCCCTTCGCGCCCGACTCCACGGTGGTGCGGCTCATCCTGCCCAGGCCGCTCCCCCCGGGCGGTGAGATCACGCTGGACTATGATTGGCAGGCACGTCCGTCCACGGTGCCACGGCGTCAGGGGCGCCGGGGGCGCCACTACGACTTCGCACAGTGGTACCCCCGGGTGGCGGTCTACGACCTGGAGGGTTGGAGGCCCCACCCCCTGTACCGGCAAGGCGAGTTCTATAGCGAGTTCGCCACCTACGACGTGACGTTGGACGTGGCCTCGGACCAGGTCATGGGCGCAACCGGCGTGCCCGTGGAGGGAGATCCGGGGTGGGCGGGCGCCGCCGCGCCGGGAACGGGTCCGGTGCGCTACCAGAGGGATTGGTACGGGAGCACGGGCGGGGCGCCGTGCGTGGTGCAGGGGGGTGAGCGCGTCTGTGGAATCTCACCCCAGCGTGACCTTCCCGCCGGCGCGTCCCTGGGGCTCCTGGTCGGCTCGGCTGGCCCGGGCCGCAAGCAGGTGCGCTGGCATGCCGAGAACGTGCATCACTTCGCGTGGTCCACTTCGCCCGACTACATCTACGAGCAGGGAGAGCACGATGGGGTCCAGCTCCGCGTCCTCTACCAGCCGGGTGACCAGGCCACGTGGGGCCACGGGCGGGCGGTGGAGCGAATGGGCGTGGCGCTCCAGTGGCTCGAGCACGTCTACGGCACCTATCCCTATCCCCAGGTGACCAACGTCCACCGCATCGAGGGCGGCGGGACCGAGTTTCCCATGATGGTCATGAACGGGAGCGCGTCCCAGAGCCTCATCCTCCACGAGATGGGCCACATCTACACCTTCGGCATCCTGGCCAACAACGAGTGGTACGAGGGGTGGCTCGACGAGGGCTTCACCTCCTTCCAGACCGCCTGGTTCTTCGAGGAGCGGGGGGGTGGGAGGGCCCAGTGGCTCGGAAGCGAGATGCGCATCATGGACATGGAGCTCCGGGGCAAGGCCGAGCCCGTGACCCTCCAGGCCGAGCGCTACGCCGAGATGGGCACCTACAGCGCCATGATCTACACCAAGGGCTCGCTGGTGCTGTGGATGCTCCGGGAGATGGTGGGGCGCCGGACCATGCTGGACATCACCCGCACCTTCTTCGAGCGGTACAAGTTCCGGCACGTGGACCAGCACGCCTTCCAGTCCGTGGCCGAGGAGGTGTCCCGGCGGGACCTGGACTGGTTCTTCGGCGAGTGGCTCCATGCCAATGGACTCACCGACTATGCCCTGGAGGGCGTACGCACGCGTCGCGACGGGCAGGCCTGGGTCAGCGAGGTGGACATCGCCCGCAAGGGGCGTATGCGCATGCCCGTGCCCGTGCGCTTGATGTCGGGGGATCAGGTCCGCGACACGGTGGTTCCCGGCGACGCGCTCCACTGGACCCACACCATCCGCACCGACTTCCGGCCCGACCGGATCCAGCTCGACCCCCTCGAGACCATCATGGACTGGAACGTCCTCAACGACGGATGGGGCCGGGGGCTGTTCGGCGGGTCGCCGTATGCAGTGGGACTCGACAACCCGCTCAAGGGCCTGCCCGCGTACCGGGACGCAGTGGCCCTGCGCCTCTTCCCCCTGGCCTGGACCAATGACGCCGGGGGGGTGGTGGCCGGCTTCCAGGCGCGCACGTCGTACCTGGGGGGGATCCGCGACGGGCTGCTGCGCGTCGGGCTCCCGGCCGTGGCGGCCGGTGGCCGCGGAGATGCCTCCAACGCCACCGATCCGGGCTCCGTGTACTTTCGCATGGACAACCCCATCCTCTTCGGGCGGCCCCGTTTCGGAATGAGGGTCGAGGGCTTCGCCGGAGAGGGCCGGGGCCTCTTCCACCTCCGGGGCGAGCGTGACGTGAGCCCCATGCCCGTGTCGGGACCGAGGCGATACCTGCGCACCTGGCTCACCGCGACGGCCCTCTATGACCCGGCCTACGTGCATCCAGGCCGTTGGGGCGTCGAGAAGAGGGGAGCCACCGAGGTAGGCGTGGGCCTGCGGCAGGAGTCGCGTTCCGGGTGGAGCTGGGCGCTGGGGACGTCGACAGGACTGGACACGCGAGACCACGCGTTCGCGCGAGCGACGGCTTCCGCCGACCTGGAGGCCGGGAGTAGCCGGACGCCCAGCTTCGGCTTGCGTCTCTTCGGGGGCGGAATCGTGGCACACGGCTCCGGAGGCTGGGACGATGCCTTCGCGCCGCGCGAGCGTCAGCTCTTCCTGGCCGGGGGCGACCCGTACCAGGCCATCTCCAATCCGTGGGTGCGCAGCGCCGGTGCTCTCCTGGAGAAGGGCGGAAGGACGTACGGTGGAGGTGATCTGGTGGGGTACGCCCCCGTCGTGGCCCTCACCCGGCTCCTGACGGCCTCGGCGGAGCTTCGCACCGCCACGGCTACCGTGTCCTTCCTGGGGCGGCGCATCTCCGGGCGGGCCTTGGCCTTCGGGGGCACCGGCATGGGATCCGATCCCGGCGACGTTCCCGACCTCGGCGATCCCGCCCAGGTTGCCGGGTCCGGATACGCGGCGTGGAGCCACCTCTACGCCACCGCAGGCGGCAGCCTCGAAGTGGGCTTCGCCGGATCGCCGCTGCGGCTGCGCGTGGACTTCCCCGTCTTCGTCGCGGATCCGGAGCTGGCGGCCATGGGAAGGGACGACCGCTTGGCGTTCCGGTACGCCGTATCGGTCGTGCGGACGCGCTAGTGTGGTGTTTCGGAAATACCTCGGCCATTCGAACGCCGGTGCATCCGGCCCTGCGGCGTTGCTCCTCCTCGAAATAGCGCTGCTATTCCTCGTCGTCGCGCCTTGCAGGATCCGGCGCCCCAGCGCTCTCGGTGGCTCGCGGATTTCCGAAACACCACACTAGCAGGTCGTTCGGGGTGGCGGCGGAAGGAGGGTCAACTCTTCAGCTTCTGCTTGCCCTGGACCAGTACCGCGTAGGCTGCCTTCTGGGCGGTGCTCAGCTCCGCCGGCAGACCGACCAGGAGGGCCCTCCCTCCCTTTCCGTCCGGGAGGTGAAGAAGGAGGTGGTCCCGGTCGGCCGGGGGCTCGTACGGGTGGGCTCTGCCCGTGGCGTCCAGGGCCATCGTACGTCCTGGCGCCAGGGATTCTGCCAGCCGCCGACCGTACTCGGTCCATGCGACCAGCGGGTCCACCTCTCCGGAGGCCACATGGGGGATCAGCTTCTCGCGGTAGTGCTCCACCGCCTTCTGGTACCCTTCAGGGTTGGCCTGCTTGAGCTCCCGCAGCCGCTGCCGATAGAACTCCCGGGGATCCCGGGCGCCCTCGCGCTCCAGGGCTTCCTCGAGGCGGCGGTCCGCCTCCTGGGTGAGATCGTCGGTCATGGGGAGTAGGATCGCCGGGGACCGAAGACGCGTCAACGCGTCACGCCCGTCGCTCCGGCTTGGCTCCTTCGGGCAAGGGGGTCTCGGGGTGGGCCGGATGCAAATCCGTTGCTCGGCCTACCCCCGGCCCCTAGGTTGAGACCATGCAGACCTCGCCCTACGATGTATCCGGCCGCGTGTCCCAGCCCACCGACTTCCTGGACGTCTCGTGGGAGATGTTCGGCGAGTTGTGTCGGGCGCTCGCTCTGCGGGTTGCCCGTAAGTACGAGCCCGACATCGTCGTGGGGATCGCCCGGGCCGGCGTCATCCCGGCGGCCGTGGTTGCGTCTATTCTGCGCGTGGATTTCTACTCCATCAAGATCTCCCGGAAGGAAGGGGACGAGCAGGTGCGCGAGCGCCCGGCCATCCTGTCCGCCGCGCCCACGCAGGCCGCCGGAAAGCGGGTGCTCCTCGTCGACGAGATCGCCACCTCCGGAGAGACGCTGCGCATGGCGTTGGCTGCGGTTCGCGACGTGCGCCCCGCCGAGGTCCGCACGGCCACCAGCTTCGCACGCCGGAAGGGGTACAAGCCGGACTATTTCGCCCTGGAGACGGATGCTACCGTGATCTTCCCCTGGGACCGGAAGATCTTCGAGGAAGGAAAGCTGGTGGTGAATCCCCGCTACGAGTCGGTGCTGGACGAGTAGGGGTCCTCTCTTGGTTGCGCGGCGGAGGGAGCCGGAGGCCCTTCGCTCGTAGACGGCGAACCGGGTTCGATGCTCGGTGACAGGGGAACGTGTCCGCCCCGGTGTCGCCAATAGTCGCTCAGGGCCTCCGGCTCCCTCCGCCTCCCACCGGCACGCTCGACTCTTCTTCCCGGGTGGCCTCGTACGGCGATTCAGTTCGGGGGCCGGCGTGGGCACGAGGTTCGGGCCGGCGAGTGGAAGCGCCCACCGCGAAGCCGAAGCCGAGCAACCCCCGACCCCAGACGACGCGCCGACGTGAGGGAGCTCCGGCCGCGAAGGCGAAGCCGAGCAGCCGAAGTGAATCGCGGCCCCGGAAGAGGTGGAGTGCCGAACGCGAAGGCGAAGCCGAGCAACGCGATGGGGCGAGGGGCACCGCCCCGAAGCCCCGAGCCC
>JASFRY010000203.1:0-7414 GCA_050114675.1 Gemmatimonadota bacterium
CCCCAGTCCTTCACCGCCTTGGCCACGTAGGCGTCGAAGTGATCCAGGGGAGGTTGCTGGGCCCCGAGACCGCCCGGGGACAGGAGTGCCGGCAGAAGTAGAACGGTGGCGACGGAGGCCGCGGATCTCCTGGACCGGCGCATGGGCATCACTCCTGACGTGAGGGCGTTCGGACGACGGCGGGCGCCAGGGCATTGCATCGGCGTACGCGCCCCGAAGACCGGGCACGCCGTCCGAGCTCCTCGAGCGCCGGCCGAGCCAACCTACGGTGCGGCGGCCTCCCCCACGACCCGGACCCGCACCCGGAGCGCGTCACCGGGGAGGTAGGCCAGGGGGATGTCCTCGGTGTCCACCACCTGGAGCGTGGCCTCGTCGGCGCCGGCGTCCACGGCCCGCTGCCGCGCCAGGCGCGTGGCCTCTTCCATGGAGCCCTCCCGGCCGAGGTCGCGGAAGACCTGATCCACCTCGCCGCTGACCTGGGCGATGGCGGCGCCCACGGCGTTGGCCACGGCGGCGTGCGGCACCTGGACGACCTCGCTGATGCCCGGCAGGCGCTCCGGCACCAGGAACGCACCGCCCCCCACGGCCAGGAGGGGAAGCGGTGCCGCGTCGATCTTCATGCGATCCACGCCCTCCTCCACCAGGGTGCGGAAGCGGCGCGTGGCCCAACGCACCGTCTCGGCGTCCAGCGACGACACCGTCGCCGGGTCCCCCAGGTCGACGAGCCCGGCCGCCACGGCCAGGTCGGTGGCGGTGAGCGTGCTTCCTCCGAACACCCGCGCCGCATGGGTGAGGCGATAGCCCACGCTCTCCGGGCCGACGGTGCGGCGGTCGGGGTCCACCACCGTGCCGCCGCCCAGCCCGAGCGAGAGAAGATCCGGCATGCGGAAGAGGGTGCGGACGCCGCCCACCTCCACGGCCCGGTTCGCCTCGCGGGGAAATCCGCTCTTCAGGTGGCCCACGTCGGTGGTGGTCCCCCCCACGTCCACGACCATGGCATCGTCGAGCCCGGACAGGTACGCGGCGCCGCGCATGCTGTTGGTGGGCCCCGACGAGAAGGAGTAGACCGGAAACGCCTCGGCGTACTCGGCCCGCATGACGGTGCCGTCGTTCTGCGTGAGATAGAGTGGCGCTTCGATGCCGCTCTCCCGGAGCGCTTCGGCAACCGCCCGGGTGGTGCGGGGGGCCAGGGTGGCCAGCGCAGCGTTGAGGAGGGCCGCATTCTCGCGCTCCATGAGTCCGATACGGCCCAGATGGTGGGAGAGGGTGACGGCCACGTCGGGGGCCACGTCCCGGAGGATCTCCGCCGCCCGCTCCTCGCAGGCGGAGGTGAGGGGAGAGAATACGGCCGTCACGGCCACCGAGCGCAGGCCGAGCTCGCGGATGCGGGTGGCCGCATCCCGGACCGCCGTCTCGCCCAGGGGGACCAGGGGCCGGCCGTCATACTCGTGGCCACCCTCCACCATGAAGACGCCGCCCCGGACCGCGTCGGCCAGGTCGGCCGGCCAGTCCACGAAAGGCGGGAGGGAGCGCCCACTGGGCAGCCCGATGCGGAGCGCCGCCACCGGCTCCAGATCCCGGCGCTGGACCACGGCGTTGGTGAAATGGGTGGTGCCCACCATCACCGCCTCCACCGGTCCCGGGTCGCCCCCCACCCGCTCCATGAGGCGGGCCAGGGCGTCGCGGATCCCGGTGGTCACGTCTTCGGTGGTGGGCGTCTTGACCGCGGCGGCCACGCCGTCGGACCCCACGAGCACTGCGTCCGTGTTCGTGCCCCCCACGTCGATGCCGATGCGCCTCACGCTCGGCCGTCCTGTCGGGTGCCGCGGTCCCCCGGACCTCCGCCGGAGTCGGCGTCCTTCGACTCCTCGAACACCGATCGGAACTCCAGGTCGTAGCCGAAGGCCCGCGGGCCCACGTGCTCGAGCCCCCGCGGTGTGGTCTGGAGCGCCGGCGCCGGGAGCGCCACCAGGCGCACGCGCTGCCCGTAGCGAAGCGCCTCGGTGCCGATGGCCTCTCCGGTGGTGGCGTCCATGACGCAGATGATGTCGGGCACCGTGACGCGGGGCGCCCCGTCCAGCCATCCCACGGTGAACTCGTTCTGGAAGTCGACCCGGAAGGCATGGCCCCGGTCATGGTCCAGACCCTCCACGGTGGCCGTCCCCCGGAGGAAGCCCTCGGTGGTGCGCCGGGCGACGTCCACCACCTTGCCCCCGAAGAGGAGGAGGCCACCGGCGTGATCCAGGACTGCGGCGACGGGGTCGACCTTCCGTCGGCGGGCGTCCAGGACGGCGCGCCCCAGGGCCATGGCCTGGGTCACCGTGTGCAGGATCCCCCACGCCTTCACTTCGCGACCGGTGCGGGGCGCCTTGCACGTAGCGGCGACGGAGCCCACCTCGGTGCACACCTTCCGGCTGATGCGCTCCATCCACTTCCAGCTCGCCACGCGCGACACCACCACCGCGTTGTCCCGCACGTCGGCCAGCGTCAGTGGGTAGGGGCGCAGGTCCCCGATGGCGAAGCTGGAGTGCTGCGCTTCGGGGTACGCCCGGCCCATGGTGTCGGCGTCCACCACCGGGAGGCCGGTGAGAGCCGCCACCATGAGCGGCTGGAAGGCGTTGGCGCCTCCGATCTCCAACGACATGACCGCGTCGAAGCCCCGGCCCAGGTGCTCCTCCATCTGGCGCACGGCCAGCGCCGCGGTCTCCGGGTCGGTGAGGCGCTCCTCACTCACCAGCGGAGCCCCCATGGTGGAGACCACTGCGACCAGGGCATCGTCGTCCAGGTCCTCCGGATCCATGAGGGAGACCGTGCGGCCGTCGGCGTACAGTCGGCGCAGGTTCAGGAAGGCGTGGTAGGGATCACCCCCGCCCCCGGCGCCCAGGATCCAGGCACCCGTGGCAAGGGGCTCGAGCTCGTCGGCGAGGATGGGTCGTGTGGCCATGTGGCGGCGAGGATAGCGCCGACCTACCATGTGCGCCATGCTCCGCGCCGTGACTTTCGTGACCATCGGACAGACGCCCCGCACCGACCTGGTGCCGGAGCTGGCATCGTGGCTGCCCGACGATCTGGAGGTTCACGAGCTCGGGGCGCTGGACGGCATGGGTGAGGAGGCCGTGGCGGCGCTGGCACCCGAGGAGGGCGAGGCACGCCTGGTGACCCGCATGGCCGACGGGCGTCAGGTCGTGGTGGCCAAGTGGTGGATGGACGCCCGCCTTCAGCAGATGCTGGACGGCCTCCGCCCAGGCGCCGACCATGCCACCGTGCTCCTGTGCACGGGGTCGTTTCCCCGGTTGCGTCCCTCCGGACTGTTCCTGGACGCGCAGCACCTGGTGGACCACGGGGTGGCGGCGCTGAGTGCCGGTATGCGTCGCATCGGGCTCGTGCTGCCCCTGGCCGAGCAGGCCGGGCAGGTCCACCTGCGGCCCGCCGCGCACCAGGAAGTGGTGACCACGCACGCTTCGCCCTACGAAGGCGACCGATTCGACGAAGCGGGCCGGGCGCTCGCCCACTGTGACGCCGTGGTCATGCACTGCATGGGATACACGGAGGAGCAGCGCCGTCGCGTGGCGGCGGCGGCCGGCCGGCCCGTGCTGCTGGCACGGCGCTTCGTGGCCGCCGCGCTGGTCCAGCTCCTGTGAGGGAACCTGCCGCCGAACCTTCGAGACGGCATCCGTCGGTCTTCGAGCCCGCCACCCTGGCGGTGGCGGTGGCCCTGGCGCTTCTGGGCTCCATCATCGGCGTGCAGCTGCTGTCGCGGGTGGGGATCACGCCCAACAGCTCCATCATCGGCGCCATCATGGCCCTGGCCCTGGCGCGGATCCCGCTGGCGATGTTCCGGCCCTTCGCGAGCCTGGACCGCCAGAACCTCCTCCAGACCGTCATCTCCGGGGCCACCTTCGGAGGCGCCAACGCCGTCTTCCTGGCCGCCGGGATCCCATGGCTCGTCGGTCGCCCGGACCTGGTTCCCGCCATGCTGGGCGGCGCGTTCCTGGCGCTCCTGGTGGACGCCACCCTCCTCTACAAGGTGTTCAACTCCGCCAGCTTCCCCGCCGGCGGGCTGTGGCCTTCGGGCGTGGCGACGGCCGAAGTGATCCTCGCCGGAGACGAGGGCGGTGGCCGCGCCCGGCTCCTGGCCGCGGGGGGAGTCGTGGGCGGCGTGGGGCAGCTCCTGGGGATCCCCATGGACGTGTTCGGCGTGTGCTGGATCGGCAACGTATGGGCCCTGGCCATGTTCGCCGTCGGCCTGCTGGTGCGCGGCTACGCGCCGACGGTGCTGGGCGTGGACCTGGGCGAGCTCTACGTGCCCCACGGCATCATGATCGGTGCCGGTCTGGTGGCGCTGGGTCAGATCGTATGGGCCGTGCGGGACCGCAGCGGGACCCTCCCCGATCCGCAAGCCAGGGCAGGCGACGAGCGCGAACCGGCCACGCCGGCCGACCCCGACGCGAACCTCGACGTGCCCCCCCACGCCTTCGGCCGAGCCCTGGGCGGAGGGTTGCTGGCCTATGTCGTCATCGCCGCAGGGCTGGCGGCGGTGGGCGGCGTGTGGAGTGCCATGTCGCCCGGGATGCTGGCGGGCTTCGTCCTCTTCGCCGCCGTGGCCGCCCTCCTCTCCGAGATGGTGGTGGGGCTGTCGGCCATGCACGCCGGCTGGTTCCCGGCCTTCGCCACGGCGCTCATCTTCCTGGTCGTGGGGATCCTGCTCGGCTTCCCCTCGGTCCCTCTCGCCCTCCTCGTGGGGTTCACCGCTGCGACCGGGCCGGCCTTCGCGGACATGGGCTACGACCTCAAAGCCGGCTGGATCCTCCGCGGGCGGGGCGCCGACATGGCGTACGAGCGCGCCGGCCGCGCCCAGCAGTACCTGGCCGAGCTCATCGGCTTCGCCGTGGCCGGGGTCTTCGTGCTCCTCGTTCACCAGCGCTACTTCGCCGCCGACCTCTTTCCTCCCGTGGACCGCGTCTTCGCGGCCACCATCGCCGCGGGCGCCAGCCCCGAGCTCGCCCATTCGCTCCTCGTCTGGGCCGTGCCCGGTGCGCTCATTCAGCTCCTGGGCGGCCGGAGTCGCCAGCTCGGCATCCTCCTGGCCACCGGCCTCCTCATCGTGAACCCGGTGGCGGGCTGGACCGCCGCCGCGAGCCTGGTGGTGCGCGCCGTGCTGACCCGACGCTACGGCGGCCGGGCCGAGGCTCCCATGTACGTCGCCGCAGGTGGCTTCATCGCCGGCTCGGCCCTGGTCGGCTTCGGCGTGGGAGCGTGGAAGGCGCGATAGCGGGATATGTAAAGCACGCTTGACAGGGACCGTTTTGTGGCGTAGTGTAAAGTACGCTTGTCATTCAACCGGAGAGATCACGACCGCTCATGGGTGATCGCGTCAACAACCGCGTGCGCGAGGAACGCCTGCGGCTGGGGCTGACCCAGGCGGATCTGGCCGACGCGGTGGGCGTGTCACGGCAGAGCATCAACTCCATCGAACGCGAGCGCTACATCCCGAGCCTCCCTCTGGCCCTGCGCTTCGCCCGGCTGTTCGGACGCTCGGTGGACGACCTCTTCCAGCTCGAGGACTGATCGATGTTGGACACCATCCTGGCATCCCTCCTCGGCGCGGACCACCTGGACGAGCGGTTCATCGCCCATCGGCACAGGTCCAGTCGCCTGGCCCTCGGCGTCGGCGTCACGGTCATCGCCGGGTGGTTCACCTACGACATCGCGGTCCACGACCGCATCGACCTGGACCTGCTGGTGATCCTGGTGGCCATGGCCCTGACCAAGGTCGGAGCCATGATCTACCTCAGTCGGACCGATTGAACGGGACGGAGGTCCCCTTCCGGACCCTCCGTCCGAGGAGCAATCGCCATGCGCATCCGCCTCATCGGCCACAGCACCGTCCTCTTCGAGGTGTGCGGCCGGCGCGTTCTCACCGACCCCTGGTTCGGCACGTGGGGGAATCCGGCCTACGCGCGGACCGCGCCGCCCGCCGTCACCCGGGAGGAGGTGGGAGCCGTAGACACGGTTCTCCTTTCCCACAACCACTGGGATCACACCGACAGGCGGTTCCTTCGCGGCCTGGGCCCGGACGTCCCCGTGGTGGCACCCCGACGGTCGCGATGGGTCACGCGTCTCAAAGGAGCACGGCGGGTGGTGGGCCTCCGCCCGTGGGAGACGTGGGTCCAAGGTGACCTCCGGGTCACCGCTGTCCCGGCCCTCCATATGGCCACCACCGTGGGCTTCGTTCTCCAGGCTCCCGAGGCAGTGGCGTACTTCGCGGGCGACACGTACTGCCGGCCCTGGATGAAGGACATCGGGCGGCGCTTCAGCCTGGACGTGGCCCTCCTTCCCGTAGCCACCTACCGCATCCCCATGACCATGGGCGAGGCGGGCGCCGTGAAGGCGGCGCGCGCCCTGGGGGTCCCGGTCGTGATCCCCATCCACCGGGATCTTCAGCCCAGGTCGCCCCTTCTTCGCACCCGGCAGAGCGCTGAGGGCTTCGCCAGGCGGCTGGAGGCCGCCGGATTGGCCACGCACGTCGTCATCCTGGATCCCGGCGAGGCATGGGTGGCCGCGCCGGGGGACCCTACAAGAGCCAGGCGCCCAGGGCGAGATAGCACCCCAGCAGCAGGGCCCCCTCCCAGCGCCGTATCCTCCATCCCGTCCGCAGCAGGGGGAGCACCAACACCGACAGGAACAGCACCGCCGGCAGCTCCCGCATCAGGATCGTCGGCCCGATGCTGATGGGCCTCACCACCGAGGCCACGCCCAGAATGGCCACCACGTTGAAGATGTTGGAGCCTATGACGTTGCCCACGGCGATGTCGGCCTCCTGGCGCATGGCGGCCACCAGAGACGTGGCCAGCTCGGGCAGAGAGGTGCCCACCGCCACCACGGTGAGGCCGATGACCACCTGGGACACGCCCAGGAACGACGCCACCGCAACCGCTCCTTGGACGATGGCGTAGCCCCCGGCCACCAGCCCCGCGCACCCGATGATGACCAGCCCGATGTCCATGAGGCGCAGTCCGCCGCTCGCCTGGTCGGAGGCTTGCATGAACTCCTGGTACTCGTCCACCACCTCGGGAGCCTCGGCCTCCACCGACTGGAAGACGAAGAGGAGGTAGGCGACCAGCCCGAAGAGGAACATGACGCCGTCGCCGCGGCTCAGCTCGCCGTCCCACGCCAGGGGGTAGATGGCCGCCGTCACCAGGAGCATGAGGGGCACCTCCCGCCACACCACCCGGGCCGCGACGTCCAGGGGCCGAACCAGCGCCGTGAGCCCCAGGATGAGACCGAGGTTGGCCAGGTTCGAGCCCAGCACGTTCCCGATGGCCAGGTCCGAGTTCCCGCCCAGGGCGGCCACCGTGCACACCACCAGCTCCGGCGCCGAGGTCCCGAAGGACACCACGGTGAGCCCCACCAC
>JASFRY010000204.1:0-7409 GCA_050114675.1 Gemmatimonadota bacterium
AGGTCCCCGTCCCGTGCGGGCGCCCATGCCCGGCCTCGTGGTGAAGGTGGAGGTCCAGGAGGGAGACGAGGTCGTGGCGGGGCAGGGGGTGGCCATCGTGGAGGCCATGAAGATGGAGAACGAGCTAAAGACCGAGTCGGCGGGCGTGGTGTCCCGGGTCCACGTCTCTCCCGGAGAGGCGGTGGAGAAGGACCAGATCCTCATCGAGTTGGAAGCGCAGGCCGACGGAGAGACGGAGGAGGCATCGTGAGCCCACGGGACGACGCGCCCACCACCGACAGCGGGATCCCCGTCGATAAGGTCTACGGCCCCCGCGAGGCGTGGAGCTTCGACGAGGCTCTGGGCCAACCGGGCTTGCCGCCGTATACCCGGGGGGTCTACCCCGACATGTACCGGGGCCGCGTGTGGACCATGCGGCAGTACGCGGGCTTCGGCACCGCAGAGGAGACCAACCGGCGCTTCCGCTACCTCCTGGAGCGTGGACAGACGGGGCTGTCGGTGGCCTTCGACCTGCCCACCCAGATGGGGTACGACTCGGACCACGCCATGGCGGCCGGAGAGGTGGGCCGGGTGGGGGTGGCCATCGACTCGCTGGACGACATGCGCACGCTCTTCCAGGGCATCGCGCTGGACCAGGTCTCCACCTCCATGACCATCAACTCCACCGCGGCCATCCTCCTGGCCTTCTACGTGGCCCTGGGCGACGAGCAAGGCGTGCCCCGGGACCGGCTATCCGGCACGGTGCAGAACGACGTGCTCAAGGAGTACATCGCCCGGGGGACCTACATCTATCCCGTGGATCCGTCGTTGCGTCTGGTCTCGGACATCATGGCGTTCTGCTCCCGGGAGATCCCCCGCTGGAATACCATCTCCATCTCGGGCTACCACATCCGGGAAGCGGGCTCCACGGCACCCCAGGAGGTGGCCTTCACCTTCGCGAACGGCCTGGAGTACGTGGACCGGGCCCTGGCGCGGGGGATCGAGCTCGAGGCCTTCGCCCCTCGACTCTCCTTCTTCTTCGCAGCGCACAACGACCTCCTGGAGGAGGTGGCCAAGTTCCGGGCCGCGCGGCGGCTCTGGGCCCGGCTCATGCAGGACCGCTACGGTGCATCCGACGCCTCGGCTCGCCTTCGCTTCCACACCCAGACGGGCGGATCCACCCTCACGGCCCAACAGCCGCTGAACAACGTGGTCCGCGTCACCATCCAAGCCCTGGCGGCGGTCCTGGGCGGCACCCAGTCGCTCCACACCAACGGGTACGACGAGGCGCTCGCGCTCCCCACCGAGGCGTCGGCCAAGCTCGCCCTGAGGACCCAGCAGATCGTGGCCGCAGAGTCGGGCGCGGCCCGTACCGTGGATCCCCTGGGTGGGTCCTACTACGTGGAGGCTCTCACGGACGAGATCGAAGCCCGCGCCCGGGACTACCTGGACCGCATCGCCGACCTGGGTGGCGCGAGCCGCGCCATCGACTTCATGCAGGAGGAGATCCACCGCTCGGCCTACCACGTGCAGAAGGAGGTGGAGGCAGGCACCCGGCCCGTCGTGGGCGTCAACGTCCACGCCGAAGACGAGGGACCTCCCCGCATCGGCCAGCCCGACTACACGGCGCTGGAGCGAGGCCAGAGGGAGCGGCTCGGCCGGCGGAAGGGCGGCCGGGACCCGGACGAGGTGGCCGCCCGTCTGGCCGCGGTGCGCGACGCCGCCCAGGGGACCGACAACCTCATGCCCCCTGTCATCGCGGCGGTGAAGGCCGACGTCACCCTCGGGGAGATCAGCGACGCGCTGCGTCGGGTGTGGGGCACCTTCGACCCCTGAGAACGCGCGCGGGCCGCGGGGAGCCCGGTAGTCGCGGTCCCCTGCCTTGGTTAGCTTTTCTGGCTGTTGGTTCGTGAACGTCCACGCGGCCGAACGCCCATGCCCACGTACGAATACCGCTGCCCGAAGGGGCACGAATTCGAGGTCTTCCAGCGCATCTCCGATGAGCCCGGCGCCACATGTCCGGAGTGCGGAGCGCCGGCGCAGCGGCAGATCTCGGCGGGAGCCGGCTTCCTGTTCAAGGGAGACGGGTTCTACATCACCGACTATCGCAGCCAGGAATACAAGAAGAAGGCCTCCGCCGAGAAGGGTGGCGATGCGGGGTCGGGTGGCGGAGACAAGAAGGCCTCCGACGCCCCTTCGAAGGACGCTTCCTCGTCCTCCTCTTCCAAGACGGACAGCTGAGCGATATGGCGGAGGATGCCATCCGTGCGGCGCTGACCACGGTGCTGAGGGAGATGGGCGTCGTCGACCCCCAGGTCGCCTTCGAGCGCCCGAGGGATCCGGCCCACGGGGATTTGGCCACCAACGTGGCCATGCTCCTCGCCCGGGAGCTGAAGCGAGCACCTCGGGCCATCGCCGAGGAGATCGCAGAGCGCCTCGACGTGACCGCCGCCGGCGTCACCTCGGTGGAGGTGGCGGGCCCCGGCTTCCTCAACTTCCGCCTCAGCGCCAGCGCCGTGGCCTCGATCCTGGACGACATCGTCCGGGCCGACCGTGCGTTCGGCCGCTCGGACGAGGGGTCGGGCGAAGCGTTCATGGTGGAGTTCGTGTCGGCCAACCCCACGGGTCCCCTGCACCTGGGCCACGCCCGCCAGGCCGCCCTGGGCGACGCGGTGGCCGAGCTGCTGGCCTGGACGGGCTGGAAGGTGCACCGCGAGTTCTACTACAACGACGGCGGTCTCCAGATGGAGCGCCTGGCGCTGAGCGTGCGTGCCCGGTACCAGGAGCTCCACGGCCGGGACGCAGACATCCCCGAGGGCGGCTACCAGGGCGAGTACGTCCGCGACGTGGCCCGGGCGCTGGCCGACGAGGTGGGGGACCGCCTGGTGGACGATGAGTCGGAGGAGGCCCTGGACGCCATGCGCCGTCACGCGGTGGCCATGCTCCGGGCGGAGCAGGACCGGGACCTGGACGAGTTCCGGGTCCACTTCGACGAGTACTTCCTGGAGTCGTCGCTCTACGACGACGGCCAGGTGGACGACACGGTGGAGGCGCTCCGGGCCACGGGGCAGGTCTATGAGAAGGACGGCGCGACCTGGCTCCGGACCACCGAGTTCGGGGACGACAAGGACCGGGTCATGATCCGGAGCAACGGGCAGCCCACGTACTTCCTCCCCGACGTGGCCTACCACCGCAACAAGTGGGCCCGGGGCTTCCACCGCGTCATCAACGTCCAGGGCTCGGATCACCACGGAACGGTGGCCCGCGTGCGCGCCGGACTCCAGGCGCTGGGGCTGCCCCGGGGCTACCCGGAATACCTGCTGCACCAGATGGTCCGGGTGGAGCGCGACGGGAGGGAGGTGAAGTTCTCCAAGCGCGCCGGCTCCTACACCACCATGCGGGAGCTCTTCGAGTACGTGGGCGTGGACGTGGCCCGCTACTTTCTCCAGATGCGCAAGGCCGACGGCCACATGGTCTTCGACCTGGACGTGGCCCTGGACCAGTCGGACAAGAACCCCGTATTCAAGGTGCAGTACGCCCACGCGCGCATGTGCTCGATCTTCGGCAAGGCCGGAGTGGAGGCCGAGGACATCACGCCCGGAAGCGGCGAGCTGTCGCTCCTCTCCCACGAGCTGGAGCGCGAGCTGGTGAAGCGCCTCGGTGAGTTCCCCGAGACCGTGGCCCGGGCCGCGGCGGGGCGCGCCCCCCACGTGATGTGCGACTATCTGGAGCAGACCGCCGGGGCCGCCAACTCGTGGTACCACGCCGGCAACCCCACGCGGAATCCCGAGCTGGCCGTGCTGGTGGACGACCCGGAGCTGCGTCGCGCCCGCCTCCTCCTGGCCAGGGCGGTACAGATCGTGCTCCGAAACGGACTCACCCTCCTCGGCATCGAGGCGCCCCAACGCATGGAGCGGGCCGAGGAGTCCCACGACACCTGACCCTCACAGCCCCAACGTCATGTCCATTCTCTGTGTCGGTTCCGTGGCCCTGGATTCGGTGGAGACCCCCTTCGGCAAGGCCGAGCGCGTCCTGGGCGGCTCGGCGGTCTTCTTCTCGGCGGCGGCCACCGTCTTCAGCCCCGTCCGTGTCGTGGGCGTCATCGGCGATGACTACCCCACGGACCAGCTCTCCTTCCTGGAGGAGCGGGGCGCCGACCTGTCCGGCATCGAGCAGCGTGCCGGAGAGAGCTTCTTCTGGGCCGGACGCTACCACTACGACCTCAACTCCCGGGACACGCTGGAGACCCGCCTGGGGGTCTTCGCCGACTTCAAGCCCAGGATCCCCGACGCCTTCCGCGACAGCCGCTACGTCTTCCTGGGCAACATCCACCCCGACCTGCAGCACGAGGTCCTGGATCAGGTGGAGAAGCCGGAGGTGGTGGCGTGCGACACCATGAACTACTGGATCGAAGGGAACCGCAAGGAGCTCCTGAGCCTGCTGGAGCGGGTGGACATCCTCCTGGTCAACGACAGCGAGGCCCGACAGCTGGCCGACGAGCCCAACCTCCTCAAGGCGTCGCGCTGGATCCGGGACCGCGGTCCCCGGATCATCGTGGTCAAGAAGGGGGAGCACGGGGCCATCCTCTTCGCCGACCACTGGGTCTTCTTCGCGCCCGGCTATCCCCTGGAGGAGGTCTTCGACCCCACCGGCGCCGGTGACGCCTTCGCCGGGGGCTTCATGGGGTACCTGGCCCGCACGGCCTCCATGGACGAGGAGGACCTCCGCAGGGCCATGGTGTACGGATCGGCCATGGGCTCGTACTCGGTGGAGGACTTCAGCGTGAACCGGTTCAAGAATCTGGACGGTCTCGAGGTCACCGAGCGCGTCACCGAGTTTCGCGAGATGACCTCCTTCGAGACCCACGTCGAGCTCGCCGATGCCTGACCAGGGGCTGAGCTACCGGGACGCGGGCGTCGATCTGGACGCCGCCGAGCGCGCCAAGGCGCGCCTCAAGGAGCTGGTGGCCTCTACGCGCGACCGCTACACCCTGTCCGAGCTCGGCCTCTTCGGCGGCCTCTACCAGGTCCCCGAAGGGATGGACGCGCCGGTCCTGGTGTCGTCGGCCGACGGCGTGGGCACCAAGCTCAAGGTGGCGTTCCAGGCCGGGCGGCATGACACGGTGGGCCAGTGCCTGGTGAATCACTGTGTCAACGACATCCTGGTCCAGGGCGCCCGCCCGCTGTTCTTCCTCGACTACCTGGCCACGGGTGAGATGGACGAGACCGTGGTGGCTCAGGTGGTGAGCGGTGTCGCGGTGGCGTGCAAGGAGAATGCGTGTGCGCTCCTGGGCGGGGAGACGGCCCAGATGCCCGATTTCTACGCTGCCGACGAATACGACCTGGCCGGGTTCATCGTGGGCATCGTGGAGCGGGGCCGGATTCTGGACGGCTCGGCCATTCGTGAGGGCGACACCCTCCTGGGCCTGGCCTCGTCGGGCCTCCACACCAATGGCTACACGCTGGCGCGGCGCATCGTCTTCGACCGCATGGGGCTGGCCGTGGACGACGAGCTCCCGGGCACCGGACGCTCGGTGGCCGACGAGCTCCTGGCCGTGCACCGGAGCTACCTGCCGGCTCTGGGGCCGCTGCTGGAACAGGGAAGGGTGCACGGGCTGGCGCACATCACCGGGGGCGGCATCCCGGGGAACCTCCCCCGGGTTCTTCCGGAAGGACTCGGCGCCGTGGTGGATCGTGGATCCTGGCCGGTCCCGGCGGTGTTCCGTACCCTCCAGGATGGAGGCGGCGTCGAGCGGAGCGAGATGGATCGCGTGTTCAACATGGGAATCGGCATGATCGCCGTCGTGGACCCCGGCGACGCCGAGGCGGTACGCTCGTCCCTCGCCGACGGCGGCGTGGAAGCTTGGGCCCTTGGCACCGTGGAGGCCGGACAGGGCGTCCGGTACGTGGGGTGAGGCGCATCGCTCTGGCCGTGCTGACGGCCACCGTCGCGTGGGCCCCGGGTGCGGCCGCCCAGGATCTGGGCGGTCTCGTGGACGTCTGCGCCGCCGGCGGCGCCGACCGGGCCCGCTGCACCGAGCTGGCCGTGACGTCCCGGGCGCTCCAGGGCGACCTGGGCCTCCTGACGGGGCTCGGCTCGGCGGTGCCTGGGAGCGCCAGCACCCTGGGCAAGCGCCTGGGCAGCACCCCCCGGGTGGCGATCCACGCCCGGGCCGCCTTCGCCCACGTGGGCCTCCCCGACCTCTCCGATCCGGGGCCCGAGCCCTCCCGCGAGACCAGCTTCGTGGTCCCCGCGGTGCACACCGGGGTCACGGTCGGGGTGTTCGACGGATTCTCCCTCATGCCCACGGTGGGCGGCTTCCTGAGCCTGGACCTCCTGGGACAGGCGAGCTTCGCCTTCCTCCCTTCCGGGGAAGGGTTCGACGGGAAGACCTCGGCATGGAGCCTGGGTGCCCGCCTCGGAATCCTCCGGGAATCGTTCACCCTCCCCGGCGTCTCCGTCTCCCTGGTCCGACGGAGCATCGGAGCGGTCCAGTACGGAGCCCTGGACACGGGCGGGGGCGACGTGACAGTGGATCCCGCCGTCACCTCCATTCGCGCCACGGTGGGGAAGGATCTCCTCTCCGTGGGGCTCCTGGCTGGGGTGGGCTGGGACCGCCTGGGCGGCTCCACCACGGTTCATGCGCTCACGCCCGAAGGCGCCACGGCCGAGGCCTCCTCGTCCTCCTTCCGGCAGACCCGAACCCTTATCTTTGGTGGGGCCGCCATGAACTTCCTGGTGCTCCAGCTCTCGGCCGAGGCGGGATGGGGCCGGGGGTTCGGAGCCGTGACGGGCTACCGCGGGGCGCCGTTCGACCCCGGCGCGGGCACGTTCTACGGAAGCGTGGCGTTCCGGCTGACCATCTAGAAGGGTGCTCCCGTTTCGGATCACCCTTCCAGGAGGCTGTCCGAGCCCATCGGCAGGCGCGTCGACAACGACCCTCCAGGAAGACCAGACACTTTGATCGAGCCGGGGCTGTTGTCTCCAACCGACCGTGCGCACCTCGAGCGTGCCCGGCTACTGGCCAGGAACGGCTGGGGGCACGTCCACCCGAATCCCATGGTGGGATGTGTCCTGGTCCGCGACGGCCAGGTCGTGGGCGAGGGCTTCCACGAGGAGTTCGGCGGTCCCCACGCCGAGGTCATGGCCCTGGAGGCGGCGCGGGAGCAGGCACGCGGGGCCACCGCCTACGTGAGCCTGGAGCCGTGCGACCATCACGGAAAGACGCCCCCCTGCTCCCAGGCCCTCGTGGAGGCCGGCGTCGCCAGGGTGGTCTACGGTGCGGCCGATCCCGGCCAGGCGTCGGCCGGCGGCGGCGCGACCCTCCGGGACCACGGCGTGGAGGTCGTGGGTCCGGTGTGGGACGACGCCCTGGCCCGGGCCGAAAACCCCGTTTTCTTCCACAACGCCCGTCACGACACCCCCTTCGT
>JASFRY010000205.1:0-7383 GCA_050114675.1 Gemmatimonadota bacterium
TCCCCGACGTGCGGCGCTACGCCCTTCACGGCGACGCGCCCCTCCTGGCCTACAGCGTGGCCTCGGCGGACCACGCCCGGGACGGGCTCTATGTACGTGACCTCGCCGACGGCACCGAGACCACGGTGGAGGCCCGGGCGTCCGGCGACTTCAACGACCTCACCTGGACGAAGAGCGGCCCCTCCCTCGCCTTCGTCATGACGGTGGAGGACGAGGGGGCGACCCCGGTCCGCGGCACCCTCATGGCGTGGACCGACGGGGCTGCGCGGCTCCTTGCGGGACCCGACGACGCACCCGGCGGATGGATCATCCCCGGAGACAACGGGCTGGCGTGGAGCGACGACGGCGCGCGCCTCTTCTTCGGCTGGCGTCCCCTCCGCCCCGACGAGCTCGAGGAGCCCGACACCGCCCACGCGCCCTTCGACGCCTACGACACCGACGCCATCCTGAAGGGCCGGGGCGTGGACGTGTGGCACTGGAAGGACCCCATCATCAACCCGCAGCAGAAGATCCTGTGGCCGCGGATGAAGGACCGGACCTACCGGGCCGTGCACCACATGGAGAGCGGCGCCAACGTGGCCCTGGGGGGACCGGACCTCCCCGAGGTGGACGTCCCGCGCAACGCCCGGGTGGCCCTGGCCCGCTCCGACGTGCCCTACCGCCACGACGCCACATGGACCGGCGGAGCCGACGACGTCTACGTGGTGGACCTGGGAACCGGTGCGCGCACCGTGGTTGCCCGGGCGCTCCAGAGCCGTCCCGTCCTGTCGCCGGAAGGACGCTTCGTGGCGTACTGGAATGCCGGCGACTGGCACCTCTACGACGTGGAGGCGGGCACCACCCGCAACGTCACGGAAGGGCTTCCCGTGTCGTTCGCCGACGAGGACCACGACACGCCCGATGCGCCGGGCGGCTACGGTGTGGGCGGCTGGACCGACGGAGACGCCGCGGCGCTCATCTACGACAAGTTCGACGTCTGGGTCGTCCCCACCGACGGCGGACGTCCCTGGATGCTCAGCGAGGGCGCCGGGCGGAGAGAGCGGCAGGAGCTCCGCGTGGTGGACACCGATCCCGACGTGGAGGCCATCGACGCCCACGCGCAGCTCCTGCTCTCGTCCTATAACGACGCCCAAAAGAACTTCGGCTTCTACCGCGCCCGGGTGGACCGGGCCGGCGTGAGCCGCCTCCTGGAGGAGGAGCGTCGCTTCCAGTTCCGCGCCAAGGCGTCGGACGCCGACGTGCTGCTGTACACGCGCGAGGACTACGACGAATTCCCCGACCTGTGGGTAGCTCGGCCCGACTTCTCCGACGCCCGCAAGGTCACCGACGTGAATCCGAACCTCTCGGACTTCGCCTGGGGGACCTCGGAGCTGGTGGAGTGGCTCAGCGACGACGGCACCCCGCTGCAGGGGGTGGTCATCAGGCCGGGCAACTACGAGCCCGGCAAGCGCTATCCGGTGCTGGTCTACTACTACGAGCTCTTCAGCCAGCGGCTCCACGAGTTCAACGAGCCGGCGGTGAATCACCGGCCCAGCTTCCCGCTGTACGCCTCCAACGGCTACGTGGTCTTCCTTCCCGACGTGCGCTTCGAGGTGGGGCGACCCGGCTTCTCGGCCACCAAGGCCGTGGTGCCCGGGGTGCAGAAGCTCATCGACATGGGGCTGGCCGATCCGGACAACATCGCGCTCCACGGTCACTCGTGGAGCGGCTACGAGACGGCCTTCGTCATCACCCAGACGGACATCTTCAAGACCGCCATCGCCGGTGCCCCCGTGAGCAACATGACCAGCGCCTATTCGGGGATCCGATGGGGATCGGGTCTGGCCCGCCAGTTCCAGTACGAGAAGGGCCAGAGCCGCCTCAGCGGCAGCCTGTGGGAGGCCCGGGACGAGTACATCGACAACTCGCCCGTCTTCTTCGCCGACCGCATCCACACCCCCCTCCTCATCATCCAGGGGGACAAGGACGACGCGGTGCCGTGGTACCAGTCCATCGAGCTCTACCTGGCCATGCGGAGGCTCGGCAAGGAGGCGGTGTTCCTCCAATACCGTGACGAGCCGCACCATCCGCAGAAGTACGCCAACAAGCTGGACTGGTCCATCAAGATGAAGGAGTGGCTGGACTACTACCTCAAGGGCGCGCCTCCGGCGAAGTGGATCACCGAAGGGATCCCGTACACCGGGCGGTAGGGAAAACTACGGACGGGCGCGGGGGGTTTCTCCGGCTTCCCGCTCCCGTCCGGTCTTGCTAGCCTTCATTCCGGTCCCCCGGCCGGCGGTCGGGGGAGCCGTGTTGTGTCGCATCACCAAAGGGACAGATCATGCTTTCGAACCGGCTCTCCGCTGTCGTTCTTCTGCTGACCGTGGGCGTCGGCGCCTGTGCGAATTCGGGTGACACCGCCAACGCCGCGCAGCAGCCGGGCCAGGCCCTGCCCACGGGCCATCCCGACGTCGCCTCCACCCCTTCCGGCGCGGCGACGCTCACCGGGACGGTGCTCGAGACCATGGACGCCGCCACCTACACCTACGTCCGGCTCAAGACCGGTGACCGGGAGATCTGGGTGGCCGGGCCCACCACGGCCCTCGAGGTCGGCCAGGACGTGGCGCTGGCCAGCACCATGGACATGGGCAAGTTCACGTCCAGCGCTCTGAACCGCACCTTCGACCAGATCTACTTCACCGACGGCTTCTACAAGCCCGGCGAGGTTCCGGCGCCACAGGCGGGAACCGATCCGACGGCCGGTGGGACCATCCACGGTGGGGCTACGTCGAGTGCTCCGGCCATGGCGTCGGGGCGGGCCGAGGCGGGCCAGCGCTCGGGCACGGTGAAGCAGAGCATCAAGGCCGCGGGGTACACCTACATCGAGGTGGACGCCGACGGGGAGTCGGTCTGGCTGGCGGCTCCGGAGATGGACCTGGAGGATGGCGCCGCCATCTCGTGGAGCGGCGGGCTGATCATGAAGGACTTCGCGTCAAAGACGCTGAACCGGACGTTCCCGGAGATCCTCTTCGTGGACGCCGTGCAGGTGGAAGGATAGCGCTTCCGCATTCCTCCCGGGGTGGGTGCGCGGCACCCCTCCCCGGGGGCCGCTCGGCCCTCGAGCTCTCTTGTTTGTCTCATCTGAGCGATCTGGGCCTCGCTTAGGCGGCGCCGGGCCGATCAAATCCCGGCGCCGATACCCCCGGAGAGGGATACCGCGCACCCACCTTCGGGCGTCCGTCCGGGGCGCTTCACAGGCCTGGGCGTTCGCGGGCGGGTCTCCGGAACGTCCTCGATAGGGGCCGGAGGGCATCGCAGCCGGGAGGAGACCGACATGAAGGCGAGGGTCGTTCTCACGGGCATCGCGGTCGCGGCGCTGGGGGGCGTCGGGCCTGCGGGGCCGGCCGACTCCCCGGGCTGCACCGCCTTCACGCTCCGGGACGGTGAGCGCACGGTCGTGGGCAGGAACCTGGACTGGCCCATCGGTCTCGGCGCCGTGCTGCTCAACCCGCGAGGCGTGTCGAAGTCGGCGCTGGTCGCACCGTCCCAGCACCCGGCCTCCTGGGTCTCCCGCTTCGCCAGCGTGACCTTCACGCAGTTCGGCCGGGAATTCCCGTTGGGCGGTATGAACGAAGCCGGGCTCGTGGTGGAGGAGCTCAGCTACGGACCCGCCCGGTACCCCGGAACGGATGGGCGGCCCGTCCTCAACGAGCTCCAGTGGATCCAGTACCATCTCGACAACTTCGCCACCGTGGACGAGGTCGTGGCGGCCGAGACGTCGGTGCGCATCGTCCCCGTCCTCTTCGGTCTCCACTATTTCGTGGCGGACGCCGCCGGCCGCTCGGCCGTCATCGAGTACCTGGACGGCGCATCGGTGGTGTACGCCGGTGAGGACCTTCCCGTCGCGGTGCTGTCCAACGACACCTACCGGAATCTGTTGCGCTATCTGGGGCACCACGTGGGGTTCGGGGGCACGCGCGCGGCGGGCCCCGGGCCCGAGGCCCCGGAGCGCTTCGTGCGGGCCGCGGCGCGCATCGCCCGGATGGAGTCGGCCTCACCCCTCGATGCACCCGTGGACTCGGCCTTCGCGGTGCTCGACGACGTGGCCCAGGACGACACCCAGTGGTCCATCGTCTACGACCCGGTCCACCGGGAGGTTCGGTACCGTACCCTCGGCGACCGCCGGACCCGGTCCATACGCCTCCAGGGCCGGGACCTGGACTGCGCAGGTGGCGCGCGAGGCGCTCCCGTGGACGCTTGGACCACCGTGTCCGATCCGGAGCTGGCGCCGTGGACCTCCGCGGACAACGCGTCGCTGGTCGCGCGGGTGTTCCAGGCCCTCTCCGGTCTGGCGGACGAGCCTCCCCCCACCGGCCTGGGGAAGGCCCTGGCGGACTACCCGGACCGGACCGCCTGCGCAGGCGCGCCTCGCCGGTAACGGGCTGCCGGCGGGCCCCGGGTCAGGGGCCCGCCGGTGCGCCAGGGGTGGGGGGTGTGCGCTCCCCTACCGGATGGGCCGCCCCGGCGTCCAGGGCACGCCGGCGTCGTCCAGCGCCCCGAAGAACGCCGGAACCTCCTGGGTCACCATGGCGTTGAGGCGGCCGATCTGCTCCTCCAGGGCCGGGGCGGCCTGGCTCATGGCCTCCATCTCCTGCTCGGTGGGCATGGAGGTGGAGCGGTTCACCCCGCCGGCGAATGCCAGCAGCTGACGCAGACTCCGGGGACCTTCGTTCGAGCCCCCCCCGAAGAAGCCTCCACCCCCGGCGCCCAGCCGCGTGCGCATGGCGTCCAGCGCCTTCTCCAGGCTGTCGGCCCTCTGGGTCAGGCTCGCCGGGACGTCCACCTCCTTCATGGCGGTCCGGGCCTGGGAGAGCTGCTCCCGGATCTCGTCGGTCTGGCGGATGGCCATGGTGAGCTTGGCGTTGAGGGCGAGCTGCCGCGTTCGCACCTGGTACAGCTCGGCAAGCTGCGCGTCGGAGAGGCGGAGCGCCGGGTCCTTCCGCACCGTCACCGGCTGCTCCCGGGCGGTGCCGTCCACCAGGAGGCGCACCGTGTACGCCCCGGGCACCACCAGGGGACCGCCGTTTCCGCCGAAGCCGAAGAAACCGCCGAACCCGCCCCGGTTCTGCTGCTCCTGCGGTGGACCTGAGTACGGGGCGTCGGCCCGGAAGTCCCACGGCACCTGGTGGAGTCCCGGAGACGCGGGGGCGTCGAGGGAGCGCACCACGTCTCCCGTGGTGGCCACCACCTGGAGCTTCACGTTCTTGGCACCGTCCTTCAACAGGTACGCCACCTGCGTTCCGACGTCCGGGTTCTCCCCGGCGTAGTCCCGGGCGCCGTGGGTACCGCTGGTGGGCGACGGGTCGGGCGTGAACTCGAGCTCCGCCTTCACCGGGAAGAGGAAGGGCCCGTCGGCGGCCTTGGCCTCGGCCAGGTGTTGGAGGGGCGACAGGTCGTCCAGGATGTAGAAGCCCCGCCCGTGAGTGGCGATGACCAGGGCGTTCTCCCGCCCCTGGATGGCCAGGTCGTCCACCCGCACGTGGGGCACCGCCGCAATGCGCGACCACGACCCACCGCCGTCCAGCGTGACGTACAGCCCGGTCTCGGTCCCCACGAAGAGGAGGTCCGGGTTGTCCGGGTGCTCGGCGAATGAGCGCGCACCCCCGAAGGCGTGGAGGTTCCGGGAGATGTTGGTCCACGACTTCCCTCCGTCGGTGCTCTTGATGACGTACGGGGTGAAGTCGTTGCTCCGGTGGTTGTCGAAGGTGACGTACATCACCGATGCGTCGTGCGTCGACAGCCGCACCTTGCTCACGTACGCCGTGTCGGGCACGCCGGGGAAGCGCGTCTGCTTCGTCCAGGTCTGGCCGTCATCGGTGGAGATGGAGACCTGGCCGTCATCGGTCCCCGTGATGAGCAGCCCCCGCTGGAGCGACGAGATATCGATGTCGGAGATGTTGGAGAAGGGCGCCGTGCCCTCGCCGCGGGCCACCGCGTCCTTCTCCGGGACGGCGCCCATCATGGGGAGGCTGTCGGCGTTGATGCTCCGGGTCAGGTCCTCCCCGAGGCGGGTCCACGAGTCCCCCCGGTCGGTGCTCTTGAAGAGGTAGTTGGCCGCGAAGTAGAGGGTGTTGTGGTCCCACGGCGAGATCTTGATGGGCGCGCTCCAATTGAAGCGGTAGTCGGGCTCGCCCTCGGGTGGCTGGGGTTGGATGGGCTTCCGATCGCCGGTGCGCCGGTCGAAGCGCAGGATGTTCCCGTTCTGGGACTCCACGTAGGCGATGTCGGGGTCGGTGGGATCGATGGCGGCGTAGAAGCCGTCACCGCCCGCCATGCCGTACCAGTCGGCATTGAAGATCCCGCCCCGCGCCCGCGTCCGGCTCGGCCCGCCCCACGTGCTGTTGTCCTGGAGCCCGCCGGCGATGCCGTAGAAGGGCTCGGCCTGGTCCACGGACACGGCGTAGAACTGGGAGATGGGGAGGTTGGGCGAGAAGTCCCACGTCTGGGCGCCGTCCCGCGACACGTAGAGCCCGCCGTCGTTGCCCAGGATGATCTGGTCCGGGTTCTCGGGGTTGATCCACATGGCGTGCTGGTCCGAATGGGGCCCCCTCCCCGTGCGCTCCCACGTCGCACCGCCGTCGTGGGATACCTGGAGGGACACGCCCAGGTGGTAGACCGTCTCGGGGTCCTGGGGGTCCACCCGGATCTGCCCGAAGTACCACGGGATGGACTGGACGTCGCTCATCTTCTCCCAGCTGCTGCCGGCGTCGGTGGAGCGATACACCCCGTGCTCCGAGCCCTCGACGACGGCGTACACCACGTCGGGATCGGAGACCGACACGTCCACACCGATGCGGCCCATGTCCGACGTGGGGAGCCCCCGGGTGAGGCGCATCCACGACTCTCCGCCATCGGTGGACTTCCAGATGCCGCTCCCGGGCCCGCCGCTCACATAGCTGTAGGCCCGACGCTCGCGCTGTTGGGTGGCGGCATACATCACGTCGGCGTCCGACGGGTCCAGCACAAGGTCCACGGCGCCGGTGTGCTCATCCACCTGGAGGGTGTTGTGCCACGTCTGGCCGCCGTCGGTGGTCTTGTAGATCCCGCGCTCCCCGCCCGCCGCCCACAGGGGGCCGGCGGCGGCGACCCACACCACGTCGGGATCGTCGGGGCTCACCCGGATCCGGCCCACCTGCTGGGAACGCTCCAGCCCCATCTTCCGGAACGTCTTCCCTCCGTCCACCGACTTGTACACGCCGTCTCCGTAGGACGACGAACGCTGGTTGTTGTTCTCTCCGGTGCCCACCCACACGATGTCCGGATTGGACGGGGCCACCGCCACGGCGCCGATGGAGAGCACGTCCTGGTCGTCGAAGACGGGCGTCCAGCTCATGCCGCCGTTGG
>JASFRY010000206.1:0-7382 GCA_050114675.1 Gemmatimonadota bacterium
GAACCTGAACACGGGCGGCAACAACGAGACGGGCACCGAGTTCGTGGTGGCGCACCAGCGCCTCATCCACGACGCCGAGCACCCGTCGCACATCGTGCTTCCGGTCATTCCGCGCTAGCGGCGCCAGCGCCGCGGCTCAGGGCCGTGGGGGAAGCGGCGAGCGGCTCGACGCCATGAGGAGCTTCCCTTCCCTCAAGCCCTTTCCGGCGAAGTGCGCATGCGCGAAACCTCCTCCTCCGCCACGACCAGGCGCACCGACAGCTCGGCGGCCCCATCGTCATCGAGCCCGGCGCCGGTCAGCAGCTCCCAGGTGTGGAAGTCCACGACCAGACGGAGCACGACGACGAGCGCCCTGGAATCGTCGTGCTCGGTTGCCCACCCCTTTGCCAGGGCGTCCACGGCACGCTCCAGGTAGCTCTCCCAGAGCTCGTCCATGACCTCGGCGAGGTCCGGCAGCACGGCGGCATCCCGGAGGACCGCTCCCATCATGCCCGCGTTCTCACCGTACCACCGGTACAGCTCCCGCATCGCCTCGCCGAGGCGGAGGGAGGGGTCGGAGATGGCCGCCCAACCCGATGGGTCGGGGAAGGGGTGCCGAGCCGCCCAGTGGCTCGAGCACGCCATGAACAGGTCGACCTGGCTGGGAAAGTGGTTGTAGAGCGTGGCACGGCTGACGCCGGCTCGCTCGGCCACCTCCGTCATCTTCGTGTTCGCGGGTCCGACGGTGCCGTGCAGCTCCACGGCGGCCTCGGTGATGCGCCGCCGCGTCTCCTCTTCCGACTCGGCACGCTTGCGCTTGCGATAGGGTCTCGAAGAACGGGATGTCATGTTTTTACTGTACACAATGTATGGCGAATTTGACAAGACGCTCCCGCCCCTGTATCGTGTCGAATAATGAATTGACAGTATGTCCAACGAAATTGGAGTTCCCTGTGGATTCGAAGCGCGTTGCAGCCTTGATTGCCCTGTCTCTCACCGGCGCCATCGCCACGGTGGCCGCCAACCCGGCTCCCCATACCACCGCTCGCTCGTGCGCCACCGTCCTCCAGAGCCAGGTGTGCACGTGGGCGGTGATGGATGGCGACCGGCCCGTAGAGCTGGATGCCACCGTCCCGATGGCCCTGGTTCAGGCGGTTCCCGCGGATGCCGAGATGGTGTGGCCTCCGAAGGAGCTCGCGTCGGTCCCCCTGCCCGCTGAAGCGAAGAAGGCCCTCGGCATCGATCACCTGGGCATCAACTGGGAGGCGCACGGACATCCTCCGGCCCACTTCATGGAACCCCACTTCGATTTCCACTTCTACAACATCACGCAGAGCCAGGTGGGGGCCATCGACTGCTCCGACGACGCGAAGCCCGGCGTGCTCCCGGCAGGCTACGCCCTTCCGGACGTGGACGTCCCTGGATTGGGCACGCTGGTCGGTCTCTGCGTGCCCCTTATGGGGATGCACGCCATGGAGGAATCCGAGACCCGGGATCCCGCTCCCTTCCAGGCGAGCCTGATGCTGGGGTATTACGCCGGCAAGCCCATCTTCTTCGAGCCCATGGTGTCCCGGGCCCGACTCCTCCAGGGCGCGGATTTCGAGCTCGACGTTCCCGCTGTCGACGATCTCCCCGCCGGAGTCCGGTACCCGACCACGATGCGCGCGGTCTACGATCCGGCGCAGAAGGAGTACCGACTGGTCCTCACCGGTTTCTAGTGCGGTGTTGCGGGAATCCGCGAATGGCCGAGGTGTTTCCGAAACACCACACCAGGGAGCGCGCAGGGGGCGGGCAGGTAGCGTCCTCCTTGGCCGAGAAGAGCATCAGGCGGGGGTTGGGGTCATTCCCGGAGCCGAAGGGGTGACCATCCGATGCCGTCCGGCGTGCGGCCGACCTCCAGGGTGCGGGTCACGGTTCGTGTCCCGAGGTCGATTACGGCCACCTGACCCTTCCCGTTGAGGGAGAGGAAGAGGGTGCCTCGGTCTCCGGAGAGCGCCACGCCCTGGGGGGCCGCGTCGGGGAGCTCGATCCTCCCCACCGCGTCCCTGGTCGCCAGGTCGGCGAAGCGGACCAGGTTCCCTTCCAGGTCGGGGATCACCACCAGGCTGCGCTCCGGAACAAGGAGGATCCGGTAGGGCCATCCGAACCCGTCCAGGGCCGTCTCCACCTCGCCCGTCTCCGTATCGAGGAGGGAGATCACGCCCTGCTCGTTGCTCCCCACCCACACCTGTCGGCCGTCCCGGGTCACCGTGATGGCTTCGGGCTCCGGCGGCACGGAGTACGTTCGGGCGAGCGTTCCCGACGCCACGTCCAGGCGCGACACGGTGCCGTCGGAGATGTTGCCGGTGTACAGGGTAGAGCCGTCTCCGGTGATCGCCACCATGTGCGAGCCGCCGGCGCCGGTGCCGAGGGTGGCGGCCACGGTGCCGGCATTCACGTTCACCAGGAGCACCATCCTGCTCGTCTCCGAGGTGACGGCCAGCAGCGTGTCCCCGGGGAGGAAGAAGGCGCCGTGGGGCCTGCGGTGCTCCCCGAGGTCGATGGTGCGAACGACCTCCAGACCCGCCACGTTCAGCACCGTGAGCGTGTTGCCCCCGTAGTTGGTGGCGACGGCGCGGCGACCGTCCGACGACATGGCGAGCTCGTGCGGCGCCGGACCCGTGGGAAGGGTCGCCAGACGCGCTCCGGTGGCGACGTCGACGAAGGTGGCGGTGCCGGGCTCCTTGTTCAGGACCACGAGCGTCCCGGTGCGTCCGCCGGGGCTCTGGCCGTAGAGGGCGGGTGCGCCGGCCACTCCTCCGGCGAGCACCGCAACGAGTGCGAGGGTGGCTCGAGGGTGTGCCATGTCCGTGACTCCGGTCTGCGGGTCTTTCCGGAACGATCGGGGTCGAGGCGAGCCCCCGGCGCCCCGCTCCTGCACCTGGACGAGCCGCGCATCCAGGGATTGCCCATCATCGGTCCGCGTGACGTGGACGGCCAGGGTGTTCTCTCCGGACACGACCGCTTGCCGAGCCTCCTCGTCCAGGGGGATGAGGACGTACCCCGTCGTGTAGCCCTTCAGCGTGGCCACCGCTGGTTGAGGGCGCCCCGAGCCTTGGCGCGTGCCTCGTGCGACCGCCCCGGGCGTCACGGGATCACCGGTTCGGCGTATCCTCTCTGGGCCGCGCCATCCGGGTCCCGACGACGCACGGACGGCGGGCACGGGCATCCGCCCCGGCTGGTGGGAACGGCTCCGATGCGGAAGATTGCTCGTTCGTCTGGTTCGTGGCGGTGCCACGGTCGGCAAGCACCCGCTTCAACGAGGAACCACGCGCGTGAACAGGTTTGGACGATGCTCTGCCATGAGGAGTGCGGTGGGCGGCGTGCTGATGTTGGCTGCCCTGTCGAGCTGCGGGGGATCCGATGGGGGCACGGACCCCCAGCTCCCTACGCCCACCACGCTCTCCCTTTCGCGTGACACCGTGACGCTGGCGTACCTCGGCGCCACCGTCACCATCGTCGCCAAGATCCTGGACCAGAACGGGACGCCCCTCACCGGCGCCGTCACATGGGCGAGTGACGCTCCCACGGTGGCCGCGGTGAGCACCGGGGGCGTCATCACCGCCGTGGCCACCGGCAACACCACGGTGCGGGCGACCTCAGGAAGCCTGACGGCCACGGTAGCGGTCACCGTGGCGCAGGCCGTCACGGGCCTGGAGGTGGTCTCGGGAGACGCCCAGAGCGCTCTGGCCGGCCAGCCCCTGGCCACACAGGTCGTGGTCCGAGCCCGGGACCAGGGCGGCGCGCCTGTGGAAGGCGTCACGGTCGCCTTCACGCCGGACGAGGGAAGCGGCACGGTAGATCCGGCCACGGCCGTCACCGGCGCCGACGGAACCGCATCGACCACGTGGACCCTGGGAGAGGCCTTCGGCCCTCAGTCCCTCACGGTCACGGCGGCCACGTCCTCCCGGGTCTTCACGGCGCGCAGTCTTTCGCCGGACCCCCTGCCCGATCTGGTGACCGCCGGGACCCTCTCCGTGCAGCGCCCCGATCCCAGCACACTCGACACGGTGGTGGTCGGGACTACGGTCACCAACGACGGCGACGCAGCGAGCGGGCCGTTCCGCGTGCGCCTCCTGTCCGACGGCGAGGAGATCGCGAGCCGGGACGTCGCGTCCCTCGATCCCGACGCACAGCAGGCCGTCTCGTTCATCCTGGACCCCTTCGCCGCCGGCACCCACGCTCTGCGCCTGGAGGTGGACCCGGACTCGGTGGTCGCCGAGCTCATCGAATCCAACAACGTGCTGGAGAAGAGCGTGCCGGTGGTGCTGGAGACGCTGCTGCAGGGCGAGACCACCCTCACGGGTCTCGGCGCCCAGGAGGGCACGGAGCTGCGCTACCGCCTCGACCTCCCGCTGGCTGCCAACAACCTCACGGTGGAGCTCTCCGGCGGCACCGGCGACGTGGACCTGTTCATGGAGCGAGGGCACCGTCCGGCCGCCCGGGACGACTACACCGACTGCCAGAGCGGGAGTCCGACCACGGCCGAGCGGTGCCAGCTGACCGGTATCGAGGCCGGATCGTACTACATCCTCCTCCATGCGTTCTCGACGTTCTCCGGGACCACCATGACCATCACCCTGGACGGTGAGGTGCTCCCCTACAACATCGAGCTGGTGTTCATCGACCACGGCACGGAGAGCCAGGATGCGGCCATCACTGCCGCTGCCACCCGATGGATGACGCTCCTCACCGTGGACGTGCCCGACCTGGACTTCTCCACCCAGAACCTGGCCGCCAACACGTGCTTCGATGGGCAGCCGACGGTGGACGACGTCGTGGACGACATCCGGATCTACGTGACCATCACGACCATCGACAGCGCCGGCGGCACGCTGGCCCAGGCCACGCCGTGCATCATCCGGGGCCTGAGTGACCTTCCCGTGATCGGCTACATGGAGTTCGACTCCGCCGACGTGGCCCGCCTGGACGCAAACGGCGACTTTTCCAGTGTGGCGCTGCACGAGATGGCCCACGTGCTCGGGCTCGGGACGATCTGGAGCTCACGTGGCTTCCTCCAGGATCCTTCTCTGCCCTCCAACGCCGGAGCGGACACCCACTTCGACGGCCCCAACGCCATCGCTGCGTTCGACGCCGCCGGGGGCACGGGGTACATCCTGGGCGCCAAGGTGCCCGTGGAGAACAAGGCTACGAAGGGATCGTCGGACGGCCATTGGCGCGAGTCGGTCCTGGGCACCGAGCTCATGACGCCGTACTTGAACGGCGGCGTGCCCAACCCGCTGAGCGCGATCACCGTGAAGTCCATGGAGGACCTGGGCTACCAGGTGGACGCCAGCCAGGCCGACGCCTTCGGTGCCAGCTTCCAGGCGCCGGCCCCGGTCCCGGGAGCCGCCGGGACCGTC
This sequence comes from Gemmatimonadota bacterium, assembly GCA_050114675.1. GTDB lineage: Bacteria > Gemmatimonadota > Gemmatimonadetes > Longimicrobiales > Gaopeijiaceae > SZUA-318. Next base: position 5,382 of record JASFRY010000206.1, read on the forward strand.
GTGGACCTCACCGGCGACGTGGTGCGCAGGCCGCTCCTGGTCGTCGGCCGGAAGGGCAAGGTGCTGGAGATCCGGAGGTAGCGCGGCGTCGGGACGTCCCGGCGCCACACCTTGCGAAAGGGCCGCCTCCTGCCCTCGTATGGGGATGCGCCATGTCACCTCTCTGCCCGGGACCCTCCATGCTCTCCATCCGCCGCCCGGCCGTGCCCTCCATCCTGCTGGCTCTTGCCGCAGTCGTAGCGTCCACGCCCTCGGCGGCAGGCGCCCAGGAGGATGCCGCGCGTCCCTTGCATCGCGCCCTCGAGGCACTGGGTGACGCCGACCGCGTCCAGCTCTTCGCTCCCGGTGTGATGGTGACCGACGGAACGTTCGTGCGATTCCGCAACGACTCGCTGACCGTGGCCGATGCCGACGCCCTGCTGGCGGTGCACGTCGACGAGATCGAGGGACTCTCGGTGGAGCGCAGCCGATGGCGGAGCGTGGCGATCCAGGCTGCGGGCGTGGGGATCGTTGCCGGTGCCATGGCGGGTTTCGTGCTGGGCACGGCGAGGTGCGGTCGGCAGTGGGAGGGATGTGATGCGCACGCGGGCAGCGTGGCTCTCCGCTGGGGCGCGGTCTTCGGTGTGGTCGGGGCGGTGGGTGGCGGCCTGGTCGGCGCACGCATGCGCGGTTGGCACCAGGTGTTCCCATGAGGCCCGCCATCGGCCGGTGGGCGCTGACGGCCCTCGTTGCCACCGTCCCGGTCCAGCTGTCGGCCAGACAGGTTCCGGACTCTGCCCGGGCGACCCTCCGTGGCACCGTATTCGACTCCCTGGCCGGAGCCCGTGTGGGCGGGGCGCGCGTGATCCTGGGAGACGGCGTGGCGGAAGCAACCACGGACGCCCAGGGCCGCTTCGAGCTGCGGGCTCCGCCGGGTCGGTATCCCGTCACCTTCCGTGCGCGGGGACTGTCAGCGTGGCCGATGCTCGCGAATTCGCCCGTGGTGGATCTGAAGGCGGGGAGCATTCGCGAGACCGAGCTGGCCACGGCGTCGCCGGGCACGGTCCTGGCCCGCGCGTGCGACGGGACCGGGTCCGTGGTGGGCGGCCAGGTCCTGGACCTCCTCACCCTGGTGCCCCTGGCGGCCGCCGCGGTGGACGTGGATGTGGAGGGGGCGGGCCTGCGGACGGTACGCCCCGGGGCCGACGGCTCGTGGTTCGTGTGCGTGGCCGACGGTGTCCCATCTGTGGAAGCTTCGGCGCGTCTCGGTGAGGCACGGAGCCGAAGGGTCGCCCTGAGCCTGCAGGCCGGGACCGTGGTCGCACACGACCTCTACCTGAGGGTCTCCCGACCGGCGCAGGTGCAGGGCAACGTCCGTGACGGAAGCACGGGAGCCCCGTTGGCCGACGTTACGGTCAGGGTGGAGGGCACGCGGCTGGCCACCGTTACGGGTGTGGATGGGACCTTCCGCTTCCGGGGCGTGCCGCCGGGGGAGCTGCGGATCTCGGTCGCGCGTCTCGGCTACGGCGCCAGGACGGCGGAGATCCATGTCGAGGGCGGGTCCACGGCGCAGATCGGCTTCGACGTCTTTCCCGAGGCCATCGCCCTCGACTCGGTGGTGGTGCGCGTCTCGGGCGGGTACGCCGACCCCATACGCCAGGGGACCCGCTTCGACGGCATGGATCGTCCGGCCATCGAGAAGCTGCTTCCGCGAACCCTCACTTTCGACGATCTCCTTCGCAACGCCAACATCCCCGGCCTCAAGGTCAAGGAGATCTGGCTGCTGCCCGCGCAGGTGCCCGGTGTCTGCGTCGAGACGGCCCGTCGCTCTACGCTGCACCAGGACGAGTGTCAGATGGTGGAGGTCTATCTGAACGACGTGCGGATCTCCGATCCGGAGACGTTCCTTCTCTCGCTGCCCCCCGAGAGCGTGGAGCGCTTCCAGCTTCTTCCCCGCCTGGAGGCGGGCCTTCAGTACATGGGAACGCCCGGAGCCCGCAACGGCGTGCTGCTCATCTGGAC
>JASFRY010000207.1:0-7373 GCA_050114675.1 Gemmatimonadota bacterium
GACTTCGACGCCGAGCTCGTGGGCACCGACCAGGTCGCCGACATCGCGGTGCTGCGCATCCAGGGCGACAACCTGCCCGTGGCGCCGGTGGGCACGAGCCAGGGCCTCCTCATCGGCGAGTGGGCGGTGGCCATCGGCAACCCCTTCGCCAACTACTTCTCCGACACCGAGCCCACGGTGACGGCGGGCGTCATCTCGGCGGTGGGCCGCAACATCGTGCCCTCCTCCGACGAAGAGGGATTCTATCTGGGGATGATCCAGACCGACGCCTCCATCAACCCGGGGAACTCGGGCGGGCCTCTGGTGAACGCACTGGGGCAGGTCATCGGGATCAACGCCTCCATCTTCAGTCGCTCGGGCGGGAGCGAGGGCGCCGGCTTCGCCATCCCCATCGACCGGGCCATGCGCGTGGCCGACGACCTGCTGGACCACGGGGAGGTCCGACGGGCCTGGGTGGGTCTGGACGTGCAGGCCGTCGAGGCCGACGACTGGGGCCGCACCCGGGGCGTACGCGTGGCCAGCGTGGCGCCCGGCTCGCCCGGCGACAAGGCCGGCGTGGAGGTGGGTGACCGGCTGCTCACGGCCAACGGGAAGGCGCTCACCACGCCCCTGGACTTCGAGGCCGTGCTCCTGGACCTCCGGGCCGGGGATCCGCTCCAGCTCACCGTCGACGGCCGCAGCCGTCCGCTGCGCATGTCGGCGGTGGCGCTTCCGTCGGTGACGGCGGAGCGGGTCACGGTGCTCCAGGACATGCAGCTCATCACCGTGACGCCGGAGATCCGGGCGGAGCGGGGGATCAGCAGCCAGGAGGGCGCGCTCATCGCCTCGATCTCGGACCGCCTCTCGAGCCAGCTCGGACTGCAGGAGGGGGACGTGCTGGTCCAGATCAACCGGACGCGGGTGGGAAGCGCCGAGGAAGCGAAGCGCATCTTCGAGAACATCCGGGGTGAAGGCCGCATCAGGATCTGGGTGGAGCGCAACGGGGGCTACGTGGCGCGGGACCTGTACTGGCGCCGGTGACGGGAGGGTCGAGACGCGGCCTGGGAGGGTCGAACGCCGGACCCATCACGAGGGCAACGAGAGAGGGAAGGACGCGTTGAGTCAGAGTCACGACCGATACATGCATCCCCTGTCGGACCGCTACGCGTCCCGGGAGATGCAGGAGATCTTCTCGCCGGGGCGGCGCTTCGGCACGTGGCGGCGCCTCTGGCTGGCCCTGGCCGAGTCGGAGAAGGAGCTGGGCCTGTCCATCCCCGACGAGGCCATCGTCCAGATGCGGGGCGCCCTGGACACGCTGGACCTGGAGCGCGCCGCCGAATACGAGCGCCGCTTCCGCCACGACGTCATGGCCCACGTGCACCTCTTCGGTGACGACGCGCCGGCGGCCCGCCCCATCATCCACCTGGGCGCCACGAGCGCCTTCATCGGCGACAACACGGATCTGATCCTGCACCGGCAGGCGCTGGAGCTCATCCGGGACCGGGTGGTGCGCTGCGTGGGTGCCCTGGCCGACTTCGCCCGGGAGCACGCAGACCTTCCCACCCTGGGATACACCCACTTCCAGCCGGCCCAACCCACGACGGTGGGAAAGCGGGCAACGCTGTGGATCCAGGACCTCCTCCTGGACCTGGAGGAGATCGAGTTCCGCCTCGAGACGCTCCGCTTCAGGGGCGTGCGGGGCACCACGGGCACCCAGGCCTCCTTCCTGGAGCTCTTCGACGGCGATCACGACAAGGTGGACACCCTCGACGCCGCGGTGGGCAAGCGCATGGGCTTCGAGGCGTCCTATCCCGTGAGCGGCCAGACCTACACGCGCAAGGTGGACTACGCCGTTCAATCCACCCTGGCTGGCGTGGCCACGTCCGCCTCCAAGCTGGGCCACGACCTGAGGCTCCTCGCTCACCTGCGCGAGGTGGAGGAGCCCTTCGAGTCGGAGCAGATCGGCTCGTCGGCCATGCCCTACAAGCGCAACCCCATGCGCGCCGAGCGCATCTGTGCCCTGGCCCGCCACGTCATCACCCTGGCCCAGGACCCGGCGTTCACGGCAGCCACCCAATGGCTGGAGCGGACGCTGGACGACTCGGCCAACCGGCGCCTCTCCATCCCCGACGCCTTCCTGGCCCTGGACGGCACCCTGGTGCTGGTCGAGAACGTGGCCCGGGGGCTCATCGTGAACCCCGAGGTGGTGCGCAGGAACCTGGCCGAGCACCTTCCCTTCATGGCTACCGAGACCATCCTCATGGACGCCACGGCCCGGGGCGGTGACCGCCAGGCGCTCCACGAGCGGATCCGCAAGCACTCCATGGCCGCGGCACGGCGCATGAAGGAGGAGGGCGGTGATCCGGACCTGCTGGACCGCATCGCCGACGACGAGGCCTTCGGCATGTCCCCCGAGGAGCTGGACGCCCTCGTCGACCCCCGGCGCTTCGTGGGACGCGCGCCGGAGCAGGTGGCCCGTCTCCTCGCCGATTGGGTCGAACCCACCCTGGCCCGCTACGGCGAGCGGGCGGACCGCGTCACGGAGCCCGACGTCCATGTCTGACGCCCCTCTGCTCCGTTCCGACCTGGACCTCCCCCTTCTCCACCGCGGCAAGGTGCGCGACGTCTACGAGGTGGACGACGACACGCTCCTCATGGTGGCCTCGGACCGGGTCAGCGCCTTCGACGTGGTCATGAGCCGGCCCGTCCCCCGCAAGGGCGAGGTCCTGACGCTCATCACGGCATGGTGGCTGTCGCGGCTGGGCGGCCGGGTGCAGCATCATCTCCTGGCGGTGGACCCCGAGGTCATCGTGGCGCGCCATCCCGAGCTGGCGCCCTCCCGGGACGCGTGGTCCCGGCGTGCCATGCTCGTGCGCCGTACCACACCGGTGCTGGTGGAATGCGTGGTCCGGGGCTACATCTCGGGCTCGGCGTGGAAGGAGTACCGGCAGATGGGCACCCTGGCCGGCGAGCCGCTTCCGGAGGGACTCCGGGAGTCGGACCGGCTGGATCCGCCCATCTTCTCCCCGGCCACCAAGGCCGAACGGGGCGAGCACGACGAGAACATCACCTTCGACCGGATGGCGGAGATCCTCGGGTCCGAGCTGGCCACGCGCCTCCGGAACCTGGCGCTGGAGATCTACCGCTTCGGGCGCGATCAGGCAGAGAAGGCCGACATCATCCTGGCCGATACCAAGTTCGAGTTCGGCCACGACGCCTCGGGCCGCCTCCTCCTCATCGACGAGGTCATGACGCCCGACTCGTCACGGTTCTGGCCGAAGGAGCACTACGCCGTGGGCCGCGGGCAGCCGTCCCTGGACAAGCAGCCCATCCGGGACTGGCTCGATGCGCTGGAGGACTGGGACAAGACGCCTCCGCCTCCCGAGCTGCCCGATGCGGTGGTGGACGCGGCGTCGTCCCGCTACCAGGACGTCTTCCGGCGCCTCACCGGCGTATCGTTGGACGACTACGAGCTGCCGCGCTTCGCTCAGGAGGAAGGTTGAGGTTCGCCCCCGAGGGGATCCCGTTCATCGCCGTTGGCGCCATCGTGGCGGGAGCGGCGTGGGTCGTGTCGGCCACGGGAGCCGGCGGGTGGGTCCTCCAGGTGGTGGCCGCCGTGCTCACCGTGCTGGCGCTCTTCACCATCTGGTTCTTCCGGGATCCGGTCCGGGTCCATCCCACCGACCCCGCCGCGGTCGTGGCCCCGGGCGAGGGGCGGGTCATCCTGGTGGACGAGGCCGAGGAGCCCACGTACATGGGCGGCCGGTGCCGGAAGATCTCCATCTTCCTCAGCGTCTTCGACGTGCACGTGCAGCGCGCCCCCGTCTCGGGGACGGTGGAGCACCTCAGCTACAAGCCTGGCACCTACGCCGTAGCCTGGCTGGACAAGGCGTCGGACGACAACGAGCAGGCCTCGCTGGGCCTCGCCACGCCCGGAGGCAGGGTGTTGGTGCGCCAGATCGCGGGCCTGGTGGCCCGGCGCATCGTCACCGACCCCGTGGAGGGCCAACGGGTGGAACGGAGCCAGCGCATCGGGATCATCCGCTTCGGCTCCCGCGTGGACCTTTTCCTCCCCCTGGCGTGGGAGGTCACGTGCTCCCCCGGCGACCGGGCCCGCGTCGGCGTCACCGTCCTGGCACGCCAGCCGGCGGAGGAGGGCGCATGAGGCCCCGTCCCCCCGGGAGGGAGACGCTTCAGCGCGGCGTGGTCATCCTGCCGTCGGCCTTCACCCTGGGAAACCTCTTCTTCGGGATCCACGCCATCGTGGCGGCGTCCCGGGGCGACCTGATCTGGGCCGGATGGTCCATCATCTTCTCCGGCATCCTGGACATGCTGGACGGGCGCATCGCCCGCTTCACGCGCACCGGATCCGCCTTCGGCGCCGAGCTCGACTCCCTGGTCGACGCCATCTCCTTCGGCGTGGCGCCGGGCTTCATCATGTACGAGCTCTACTTCGCGGACACGCAGTGGAGCTGGGTGCTGTCCTTCGTCTACATCACGGCGGTCGTGGTGCGCCTGGCGCGCTTCAACATCGAGCAGGGGGGCGAGGCCAAGCGGCACTTCCACGGGCTCCCCTCCCCCGCCGGCGGGATGTTCCTGGCGTCGTTCTATCCGTTCAGCCAGACGACGTTCTTCCAGACCTACCTCATCGACCTTCCCTGGCCCCGCATCGTGGGCACGGGCGTGGTGCTCCTGGGGGTGCTCATGGTGAGCCACATCCCCTACGGGAAGGTGCCCCGCATCGGGCTGCGTTCCACCCGGGGCGTGCTCACCACCGTGTTCGTGCTCCTGTGCACCTTCGCGGCCATGACGTTTCCCCGATATTACTTCTTCACCTTCCTCCTGCTGTACATCCTCTGGGGGCTGGTGAAGTCCGTGCTCCTCGGCCTCCTGGACCGGCTCCCGGGCGGCGATCCGCTCCTCGATGAAGACGAGGACGAGGATGCGCCCCACGGCGAGGTGCGGGAGCTCGACTACGGGGGCCTGGGCCCCCGTCCATCCACTCGGTACGACGACGGCGGCGACGACGCCGGACATCAGGAGGAGAAGGCTTGAGTCCCTATCAGCTCGAGATCCGCGTGAAGCCCCGCCCGGGGCTGCTGAACCCCGAGGGGAAGGCCATCCACCACGCCCTGAACTCCCTCGGCTGGTCCGAGGTGAGCGACGTGCGGGTCGGAAAGACCATGTACGTGGAGCTGGATGCCGCTTCCCCCGACGCCGCCGTGGAGGCGGCCGAGGCCATGTGCCGCAAGCTCCTGGCCAACCCGGTCACCGAGGACTTCCAGGTGGCGCTGGTGGAGGCGACGGAGGGCGCGGCGCCATGAAGGTGGCCGTGGTGACGTTCCCGGGCTCCAACTGCGACTACGACCTGTACAAGGCGATTCAGCTCATCGGCGGACAGCCCACCTTCGTGTGGCACCGCGAGCGGAGCCTGGACAGCCCCGACGTGGTGATGCTGCCGGGCGGATTCTCCTACGGTGACTACCTGCGGCCCGGCGCCATCGCGCGCATGAGTCCCGTCATGGAGGACGTGGTGGCCTTCGCCCGCCGCGGCGGACCCGTCTTCGGGGTTTGCAACGGCTTTCAGATCCTCTGCGAGGCCGGGCTTCTCCCCGGGGCGCTGGTCCGCAACGCCGGGCTGGCGTTCCTGAGTCAGGACGTGCTCCTCCGGGTGGAGAAGACCGACACCATGTTCACCTCCGCCTACGAGCCCGGACAGGTGCTGCGCATCCCCATCGCCCACGGCGACGGGAACTACGAGGCCGACGAGGACACCCTGTCCAGGCTGGAGGGCGAAGGCCGCGTGGTCTTCAGGTACGTGGACGCCCAGGGGGAGCCGACCCCCGGATCCAACCCCAACGGTTCCGTGGGCAACATCGCCGGAATCCTCAACGAAGCGGGGAACGTGCTGGGCATGATGCCCCACCCCGAGCGCGCCATGGAGTCCATTCTGGGCTCCACCGACGGCACGGGGCTGTTCACGTCCCTGGCGAAGAGCCTGGCCACCGTGGGCGCGTGAGTCCGACGACTTCCAACCTTCCACCGCATCGAGCAGAACCATCGTGAGCACCGCCGAGGGCACCTCCTCCGCCGAGACCCGGGTCTCTCCCCGCCCGGGCGATCCCGACATCACGCCCGAGGTCGTCGACGACCACGGGCTGTCCATGGACGAGTACGAGCAGGTCGTCCGGATCCTGGGTCGCACCCCCACCTTCACCGAGCTGGGCGTGTTCAGCGCCATGTGGTCGGAGCACTGCGGCTACAAGAACTCCAAGCGCCTGCTCCGGCTCCTCCCCACGCAAGCGCCGTGGGTGATCCAGGGTCCGGGCGAGAACGCGGGGGTCATCGACGTGGGGGACGGCTACGCGCTGGCCTTCAAGATCGAGTCCCACAACCACCCGTCGGCGGTGGAGCCCTACCAGGGCGCCGCCACCGGGGTCGGGGGGATCCTGCGGGACATCTTCACCATGGGCGCCCGTCCCATCGCCGTCCTGGACTCCCTCCACTTCGGTGACCTGGACTCGGGGCGGGTGCGCTACCTCTTCTCCGGCGTGGTGGCTGGCATCGGCGACTACGGCAACTGCGTGGGCATCCCCAACATCGGCGGCCAGACCTTCTTCGACCGGGGGTACGAGGGAAATCCCATCGTCAACGCCATGTGCCTGGGCCTCATGAAGAAGGAGGACCTCATCACGGCGGTGGCGTCCGGCAAGGGAAGCCCCCTCATGGCCGTGGGCGCCCGCACCGGTCGGGACGGGATCCACGGCGCCACCTTCGCCTCGGAGGAGCTGACCCAGGACTCGGACGAGGCGAGCCGCCCCCAGGTCCAGGTGGGCGATCCCTTCACCGAGAAGCTCCTCCTGGAGGCTAGCCTGGAGCTCATCGGCAGCGGCCACATCACCGGGATCCAGGACATGGGGGCCGCCGGCATCACGTCGTCTGCGTCGGAGATGGCAGGCCGGGGCGGAAGCGGCGTGGAGATCGACACGGCCCGGGTGCCGGTGCGCGAGCCCGGCATGACGCCCTACGAGATCCTCCTCTCCGAATCCCAGGAGCGCATGCTCGTGGTGGCGAAGGCCGGGAGGGAGGACGAGGTCCGGCGCATCCTGGAGAAGTGGGAGCTGGAAGCCGCCGTCATCGGGGAGGTCACCGACGACGGGCGCTTCCGGGTCATGGAGGGCGGGACGGTGGTGGCCGACATCCCCGCCCTGCCCCTCACCGAGGGGTGCCCCACGTACGAGCGCGAGGGCGTGGAGGGGGACGAAGTCAAGGCGCTCCGCGCCATGGATCTCGCGCCCTACCTGGAGCCCACCGGCGACCTGGGCGAGCTCTTCCTGCGCATGCTCGGGGCGCCCAACGTGGCCTCCAAGCTGTGGGTCTACCGCCAGTACGAC
>JASFRY010000208.1:0-7368 GCA_050114675.1 Gemmatimonadota bacterium
CATCTCGGCGTCGGTGAAGAAGCGGCCCGCGAGGAGGCGCGTCCCCAGCGCCTCGAAGTAGTCGCCGGTGCAGACGTTGAGCTCGGCCCGTTCACTTCCCCGGATCCAGCTCTCGTCGTCCCACCCGTACACCGCGTTCCAGACGACTCCACCCAGTGGAGGAGCCCCTGTCCGGGCCACCGCCTCCACCCCGGGGACTGCCTCGAGTCTCTCGTCCAATTCCGCGTACAGCGCGGCCCTGGCCTCCATGGAGCGGAATTCGTCAGCATAGGGCATCATGGTGAACGTAAGAGCCCGGTCCGCGTCATAGCCCAGATCCACCTTGCTCAGCTCCGCGAGGGAGGCGGCCATCACAGCGGCTCCCGCCAGAAGCACCAGTGAAAGCGCGAGCTCGCTCACCACGAGAACGCTCATCAGCTTCTGCCGACCGTGGTGGCCGGCCCCCGGTGCATCACTCTTCAGAACCGCGAGAGGCTGCAGACGCCCCACCTGCACCGCCGCCACGCCTCCGAAGAGGATGGCCAGGAGAACCACGGCACCGAGCCCCAGGAGGAGGATCACGGGATCCAGCTCCACCTCGTCCAGGAGGGGAACCGTGGGAGGAGCCAGCGCTCCCAGCAGCTCGATGGCGGCGGCGGCGAACGCCAACCCGACCACGCCTCCCATGAGGACCAGGATCACGGATTCGGCGAGCCTCTGGCAGAACAGAAGGCCCCGGCCGCAACCCACGGCGGCCCTCACGGCATCCTCGCTCGAGCGGATCCGCTCGCGCACGAGCATGAGGTTGGCCAGGTTCGCGCACACGAGGAGCATGAGGAAGACCACCCCACCGCCCAACATGAGCAGAATCGGCTTCGAGCCGGCAGTCAGCTGTTCCCGAAGGCGATGTACCAGAATCCGCAGCTGCTCCCGCTCGTATCGAGCTTCCTGGCCCCGCAGCTCGGCTGCCGCGCTTTCCAGGGCGGCCTCCGCCTGGCGAGGCTCCACGCCCGGCCGGAGCCTGGCCAGCGGCAGCACGTTCCGCGTGCGAGGACCGGGATAGGTGAAGTACGGCTCTGGCAGCACCACGAAGAAGTCGATGTGCGTCCCCCGCATCCATCGAGCCCTCCGTTCGTGGAGCACCCGAAACTCCGGGGGCAGCACCCCGACGATCCTGAACGGACGGTCGGCGATCCTGAACGACAGTTTCTCGAGGTCGCGCTGCTGCCCCAGGGCTCGCATCCAGAAGTCGTGGGTCACGACAATGGCCGGCGCCTCCGGAGCGACCTCCTCTCCCTCCTCCGGCGGTGCCGCAGGCGCGGCATCCTCCGGCTGGAAGATCCGGCCCAGGAAAGGCGGCACCTTCAGAACGGACAGGTAGTCGTAGGACACCATCAGACCCCGGGCGTGGGCGAGGGGCGCGTCCCCGACCTGGAACGTCACGTCCGTGGGCCCGCTCGACCTGGCGGCCACGGCCTCGAATACGTGGGTCTGCTCGCGCAGCAGGGGGATCTCGAGGCGTGAGAATGCCAGGTCGATGCCCTCCACCGTCCCCTGGTACACGGTCACCAGGGTCTCGGCCTCGGGATAGGGAAGTGGCCGGAGGAGGACAGCGTCGCCGACGCTGAAGACGGTGACGCTGGCTCCGATGCCAAGGCCCAGGGTGAGGACGGCCAGGCCCGTGAACCCCGGGTGCCTTCGGAGCGAGCGGAGCGCGGAGGAGACGGCGTGGAGCACGGCGAGCACCTTGGGGGCTCCGGCCCCCGGTGGGTGCGAGTGATGGCACCCCTACCCGCCATGGGTAGGCTACGGGGTCCCGGGGGCCGGTACAAGGGTGACGTACAGCTCCACGGCGTACGAATGCGTCAAGTGTCGAAGGCGGCCGCCAACATCGGGTCGCCGGAGGTGATTCACCCATCGCTTGCTGCCCTCCTGCCCCGGACGTACTGTTGGCCCTGTGAGGCCATCGCACCTCCTGCCCATCGGATCCATCCCCCGAGAGGAGGTATCATGCGCTCGATGAAGCCTTTCGTTGCCGTCGCACTCACGGCTCCCCTTCTGATGCTCTCCTGCAGCAAGGAGCCTGCGCCCGAGTCGGCGCCCGAGTCGGCATCCGAGTCGGCGCCCCCGCCCGACATCGCGGCCGCGGCCCCCGCGGGCGCCGCCGTTCACGAATTCACCCCGGCCGACTGGCAAGGGCCTCTCTGCGCGGGCTCCACGGAGTGGACGTTCGATGTTCCCTCCGACGCGTGGATCGCCATGCCCATCGGGTGGTTCGCCGTGGACGAGGCGACGGCCCGAGCCAACTGGGAGCACATGAGCTACCGGATCTGGCTGGGGGACCGGGAGCTCGACGTCCCCGAAGGCGTACAGATGGGGGTGGCGCCGGTGCACATCGAGTGTCCGGACCGGACGATCGACGGGACGGGCGTGTCCCCCGTGGTCTACCTGCCGCCAGTGACGGCGGAGCGGACGTACCGCGTGCAGCTCCTGTTCAACGACGACGTGAATGACGGCTGGAACACGTTCGCCGCAGGGTCCGACTTCACCAGCACGGTGACGCTGCAAGCAACGGCCGGTTGAGCCGTCGGTCGTTCGAAGTATCCCGCTCAAGGCGAGATACGGCTCTTCGCAGCGGCACCCTCAGCGGAAGTGCCGCCCGTGATGGAGTACGTCCTTGTCCCGGGCCGGGCCGGAGCCTAGCGTCCCGTCCGGCCCCTTTGCGTTCCGTCCTCCCGCATCCCACGAGGCCCCCCATGCTCCGCACCGCCGCCGGTTCCCTCGCGCTCCTCCTGGCCGCGGCCGTTCCCCTGGCCGGCCAGATCCCCACTGCCGAGTATGCCCAGCGGCGCGCCGACCTCATGGTCGGGCTCGACAGCGGCGTGGTGGTGGCCTACGGCGGGCGGGAGCCCGCGAACCACGGCCGCTTCTACCAGCTTCCCAGCTTCCGGTATCTCACGGGCTTCACCGAGTCCGACGCGGCGTTGGTCCTGGCGCGGTCCGAGGGGCGTGTGACCGCGACCCTCTTCCTGGCCCGTCCCGACCCCCGCCGCGCCCTCTACTACGGTGACCGGAAGACGCCTCGGGAGGTTGCCGGGGGGCTGGGGCTCGAGGCCCGCTTCGCCGACGAGCTCGACGGGTTCGTGGATTCCCTGGTGGCGCGGGGGCTCCCCGTGTACTCCGTGCCCGACATCCAGGCCGCCGAGTTCAGCGGCGTCGACACCCTCACCGCGGGACGCATGTTCGTCCGGCGCCTGGAGGCTCGCCATCCGGGGCTGCGCGTGACGGAGATCGCCGACCGGGTCCACCGCCTCCGGGCCAAGAAGAGCCCGGCCGAGATCGAGCTGTTGAAGAAAGCCGCCGCCGCGTCCTCCCGGGCCCACGAGGCCGCCATGGCGTCCATCCGCCCGGGGATGGGGGAGAACGAGATCCAGGCCGTGATGGAGGCCGAGTTCCGGAAGCGGGGAGCCGACGGGCCCGGATACGCCTCCATCGTCGGGGCGGGGCCCAACTCCACCGTGCTCCACCATCCGGCAGGTACCCGTGTCGCCCGCTCCGGCGAGGTGGTCCTCATGGACGTGGCGGCCTACTGGGACGGCTACTCCGCCGACATCACCCGCACCGTGCCGGTGGACGCCACCTTCACGCCGGCCCAGCGGGAGTTCTACGGCGTGGTGCTGGCCGCCGAGAAGGCGGGGGAGCGCCAGATCCACCCGGGCGTGCCCGCCCAGGAGGTCGCCGACTCCATCTATGCCGTCCTCAAGACGGGGCTGGTGCACCTGGGCCTCGTCGAGTCCGAGGACGCCTCCTTCGACCCGCCGCCGGGGCTGTGCCCGGGGAGCTGGGCCAACGACGACGGGACGTGCCCCCAGTGGTACCTGTACGCCTATCACGGCTTCAGCCACGGGATCGGCCTGGACGTCCACGACCCGAGCCAGTTCAGCGACCTCGACGGGGGCACCTTCGAGCCCGGGGACGTCTTCACCATCGAGCCAGGACTCTACGTCCGGCACCGGGTCCTCACCGATCTCCCCGACACCCCCCGCAACCAGGCCCTCATCGCCCACGTCCGGGAGGCGGTGGACCGCTACAGGAACGTGGGTGTCCGGGTGGAGGACGACTACGTGGTAACGCCGGACGGGGTGGAGCGCATCACCGACGTGCCCCGGGAGATCGACGAGATCGAGGCGCTGCGGAGGAAGGTGATCTCCCAGGAGTAAGGGGGGGACGGCTCCAGGTCGCGGAAGGTCGATCAGCCCCGATCCTCGATCCCCATCAGTCGGCGCACGGCCCGCACGAGGAGCCGGGAGTCCACGGTGTCGGGCTCCAGCATCCGCTGAAGCGCCAGACCCGTCGCCATGGCGCTGAAGAGCACGCTCAGCTCCCGGCCCGTGAACGGAGCCGCGCGGTCGGCCTTGGCGAGCAGCGCGTCGATGCTCGCTCCGCTCTTGGCCCGGAGCTCTTCGGACCCGGCAACCAGGCGCCTGCGGACCTCGGGGTCCCGCATGCCCGCCAGCGCGAGCTCGATCTCCAGGGCGACCCAGTGGGGATCCCCGGCCTGACGCTCGAAGACGTCGTCGAGCTCTTCCACCACCTCCTCCAGGGACTTGCCCGCGAATTGCCGTGCCTGGGTGGCGAGCTCCGCGTCCATGTGGCGATCGACGAGGGCTTTGAGCAGGTCGGCCTTGGTGTCGAAGTTCGAGTAGATGGCGCCCTTCGTGTAGCCGGCCGTCTCGGCGACGGCTTCCAGGGACGCGCCGTTGTACCCGAGGCGCATGAACACGTCGGCGGCCGCATCGAGCAGCCTCTCGCGGGTCTGTTGGCGTGCTTCCTCCCGGGTGAGACGACGCGCTGGCTCTTCGTTCACGCGTGGCCCTGCCATGGATCCATCCTCTCCCCCTCCTGGAATCCGCAAACCAGACGGTATTGACATACCGGATAGTATTTAAATACCGTATGGTATGTCAAGACGATTCTCGGCGTGAGCATCGAGGATTCGACCCTTCTTCCCCCACGCACCCCTGGACCATGTCCCTCATCCCCCGCGAAGTGCTGTTCGGCAATCCGAGCCGAGTGGCGCCGAAGATCTCTCCCGACGGCACCCTCACGTCGTACCTGGCACCGGTGGACGGTGTGCTCAACGTATGGGTGGGCGCCACGGGTTCCGACGATCACCGCCCCGTGACCGACGATCGCGACCGCGGCGTGCGGGCGTACTACTGGGGCTGGGACAACCGCACCATCCTGTACGTGCAGGACCAGGGGGGTGACGAGAACTGGCACCTGTACGCCACGGACATCCAGAGCCTGACGACGCGGGCGCTGACGCCCTTCGACGGCGTGCAGGCGCGTCTGGTGGCACACCGGAGGCAATTCCCCGACGACGTCATCCTCGCCCTGAACAGGGACGACCCGGCCCATCACGACGCCTACCACCTGGATCTCCGGACGGGCGAACTGACGCTGCGGGCGAAGAACCCGGGCAACGTCGCCCAGTGGATCGTCGACGCGGACCTGCGCATCCGCGGCGCCAGCGCGGCCACCGCTGACGGGGGCTTCGAGCTCCTGGTGCGCGAGGACGAGGGTGCGGACTGGCGCTCGGTCGTGACGTGGTCCGGGGACGACAGTCTCGCCAGCCACCCCGTGGGGTTCACGCTGGATGGCAAGGGGATGTACATCGCGGATTCGCGTGACCGCCAGGCCGCGGCGCTCGCCCGGCTGTCGCTGAGCGACGGCTCCATCGACGTTCTCGCCGAGGATCCTCGCTACGACGTCGCCGGCGCCATCATCCATCCGGATACGCGCGTCGTGCAGGCGGTGGCGTTTCAGCGCGCGCGGACCGAGTGGCAGGTGTTGGACGAGAGCGTGGCGGACGATCTCCATGCCGCCATGGCCGTGGAGTCCGGCGACTTCCACTTCATCGATCGCACCGCAGCCGACGACACCTGGCTGCTCGCCTTCCAGCAGGATGCCGGTCCGGTGTCGTACTACTCCTTCGACCGCGCCTCCAGGCGCAGCACCTTCCTCTTCAACCATCGCCCGGAGCTGGCCGATGCCGGCCTCGTGCCGATGGAGCCCGTTTCCTTCACCGCACGGGACGGCCTCACGATCCACGGATACCTCACCCGCCCCTCGGGCGAGACCGAGGGGCCCCTGCCCATGGTCCTGAACGTCCACGGCGGTCCGTGGCACCGCGACGTGTGGGGGTACAACCCCGAGGCGCAGTGGCTGGCCAACCGCGGCTACGCGTGCCTGCAGGTCAACTACCGTGGATCGACAGGCTACGGCAAGGCGTTCCTCAATGCGGGGGACCGGGAGTGGGGCGGCCGCATGCACGACGACCTCGTCGACGGGGTGCGGTGGGCCATCGACGAGGGGATCGCCGATCCCGAGCGGGTCGCCATCTACGGCGGCTCCTACGGAGGGTACGCCGCCCTCGTCGGCGCCACCTTCACGCCGGAGCTCTTCTGCTGCGCGGTGGACATCGTCGGCCCCAGCAACCTGATCACGTTCCTCCAGACCGTGCCCGCGTATTGGGAGGCGTTCCTCCAGATCATGTATCGACGCGTGGGACACCCGGAACGGGACGCGGACTTCCTGCGCGAACGGTCTCCGCTCTTCAGGGTCGACCGCATCGCCATCCCCCTGCTCATTGCCCAGGGCGCCAACGACCCCCGCGTCAAACAGTCGGAGTCGGAGCAGATCGTGGCCGCGATGAAGGAGAAGGGGATCGAGCACGAGTACCTCGTGTTCCCCGACGAAGGACACGGCTTCGCCAAGCCGGAGAACCGGCTGAAGTTCTACGCGGCGGCGGAGGAGTTTCTGGCGAGGTATCTGGGCGGCCGCGTGGAGCCACGTCAGGCGTAGGGTGCGCGGGGCTCCGGTCGAGCCCCCTCCCCTTCGCGGTTCCGGTCACCCTGCAGGGAGACCGGACCGCCGGTCAGTCGAGGTGGAAGTCGATCACCCCGCTGAACCACTCGACGCGGGACGGCTGGGCGGCCTCGGCCTTGCCGAGCGCGGGTCCGAGCTGGTTCTGCATGAACGCCTCCTGATGCTCCCGGCTCTCCCACGTCTCGACGACGATCAGCTTGTCTCCGGACTCCCCGGCGATCGAGCTGATCAGGCCCTCCGGCCGGACCTCGGGACCGGGCACGCCGCCCCATCCCAGGATGCCGTTCACCCGCATGTAGATGCTGCCGGCATCGGGCGCTGAGAACTCGAGAACGATCACCTCGGCCATGGCCCTTCCTCCTGATTCAAGAGATGATACCTCGCCACGGCATTACTTAGAGGTCGAATATTTCATAAGTCAAGCACCTTTGTAGCGTCTTTACGGTGGCATCTCCGGCCTGCCAAGGCTCATGGTGGTGAACCACCGCAGCCCGGGAT
>JASFRY010000209.1:0-7324 GCA_050114675.1 Gemmatimonadota bacterium
GCGCTCGGCCATGTTCGGACGGAGATGGGCCCGGCGGCGCAGACCCTGCACCAGGCCGAGGTAGAGCCCCCGGAGCTCGTCTCCCTGGCTCGGCCGGAGGGGCTGCTGGCGCACGTCCTGCAGGGCATCCATCCGTGCCGACTCCAGGGCATCGCCGAGACGGTCGCCGCTCACGCCCTTGGGCCGGGGAAGGGGGAAGTACCAGTGGATGTCGGGGTGCTCCAGGCCGAGGGCCAGGCGACAGGCCCGGCACGTGTCGCAGGGCCCTTCCGGCGTAGGGTGCTCGCAGACCTGCAGCTGGGCGATCCACAGCGCGAGCCGCTGCTTGCCCACCCCGCGGAGGCCGTGAACGAGGAGGGCGGCAGGGAGTCCCGACGACAGGTTGGAACGGGCCAGGGACGTGCGCACACCCTCGTGGCCCACCAGGGGATGGAGCCGGATCATCCGCCGCCGGCCTTCTTCCGGAGCCACAACAGGGGATCCTGGGCCTGGGGCGCGCCTCCGTCCACGGGCGCCCGGATCTGGAACTCCAGGTGGGGGCCTTCCGGGGTGTCGGCGCCCCCGACGGTTCCCACCACCTGCCCGGCGGCCACTTCCCGTCCCTCCACCACGCCGATCTCCTCCAGGTAGAGATACAGCGTGTAGAAGCCGTTTCCGTGGCTCAACACTACCGTGGGACCATAGCCTTCGAAGGGGCCGGCCAGAACCACGCGCCCGGGTCGCACGGCCCGCACGGGAGTCCCCGTGGGCGCGCCGATGCCGATGCCGTTCCAGCGCAGCACCAGGCCGTCGGGGCGCCGCTCCCGACCGAAGCGATAGATGATCCTGCCGTCCAGGGGCCAGTCCAGCGAGCCCTCGTCGGCAGTGGACAGCGTGTTGCCTGTCGCAGGCGCGGCGGCCCGTCTGCGCTCGGCCTCCCGCCGACGCCGCTCGAGGTCGCCGATGAGGCTCGTCATGCGCGACTCGTCTGCCTGGAGCTGCTCGAGGCGGCTCTGCGTCTGGCGCTCCCGCGACCGGAACTCCTTGAGCGCCGACTGGCGCTCGGCCTCCACCGAGCGCAGCTGGGCCACTTCGGCGAGGCGCGTCTGACGGAGGCTGCCGAGCTGGGCCATGCGCTGCTGGAGCTCGTCGCTCTGCCGCGACAGCGACTTCTCCAGGTCGGAGACCCGCGTCACCAGCGCCTGGTCGAACGCGGCCACCCGCTGCAGGTAGCGGTAGCGGTTCAGGAGGTCGGTGAAAGAGGTGGCCCCCAGGAGGACCCGCACCGTGTGCAAGGCCCCCATCTTGTAGATGTCCCGGAGACGGCGATTGAGGGTGGCCCGGGCCTCGGCCATGCGCTCGCGGGTGGTGAGGAGGTCCCGGGTCGTGGTCTCGATCTCCTTGGAGGTGGCGTCCACCTGGAACTGGACCTCCGCCAGGACGGAGCGGGACGCCGACAGTCTGCGCTCCACGTTGGCCAGCTCCGAGGAGACGTCCTTGGCCCGGACGCGGACGTCCTCCATCTCCTTCTCCAGACGTGCCCGCTCCGCCCGGATCTGCTCCAACCGCCGCTGGCTCTCCAGGATCTGCTGCCGGACGTCGGTCTGCTGCGCCGTGGCAGGACGTGCCACGGAGAGGGACGGCACGGCGAGAAGCGCCAGGAGGGCCAGGCGCATGCCTGGTGGGCCGTCGGAACGGGTGCGGCGACCTCGCACCGTCACACCTCCTTGAGGTGTCTCCGGATGGCGAGGCCGCTGGCGACCACGCCGAAGACGACGCCCGAAGCCAGCCCCACCGTGATCCAGCCGGACGGGATCCAGGCGACGGCGAAGAGATAGGCGTACACGCCCCGGTACGTCATATACGTCAGCCCCCACGCCAAGGACCCTCCCAGGAGTCCGGCGATGGCGCCCTCCAGAAGGAACGGCCTACGTATGAACCCGTTGCGGGCCCCGACCAGACGCATGATGTAGATCTCGTCTCGCCGGGCGAAGATGGCGATGCGCAGGGCGCTTCCGATGATGAGGGCTGCCACGAGGAAGAACGCCGCGCCCATGACCGCTGCGGTGACGGCGCCTACCCGGCGGAGGGTGAAGAGCTTGTCCACCCACTCCCGTCCGTACCGCACGTCCTCCACGAAGGGATAGGCGGCGGCGGACTTGGAGACACGGTCCACCACCTCCCGGGTCCGGGCCCCGGGACGGAGCTCGATCTCCAGGGACTGGGGCAGGGGGTTCACCTCGGCACCGGAGAACAGCTCGGAGAACTCGGGGAGGTCGTGCTGGGCCTGCTCCAGCGCTTCCCGCTTGGAGACGTAGCGTACCCGCGCCACCTCCTCGATGGCCGAGAGCTCGGACTCGGCCAGATCGATCTCGCTCTGGCGGGCGTCGTCCCGGAGATAGACCACGATCTCGACCCGCTCCTCGATGGACGACAGCGCCAGCTTGAGGTTGTAGGCGGCCAGTCCGAAGAGCCCCAGGACGTAGAGGGCCAGCGCTACCATGGTGGCCGAGAGGCCCGTGAGAACGGGCGCTCGCCTGAACGCCGCCAGCGCTTCACGGATGGCGTACACGGGGCCCCCTACGCCGCCTTGGAGTCGAAGACGAGGCGGCCGTGGTCAAGCTCCATGGTCCGCGCCTGAGTGTAGCTGCGCACCAGCTCCAGGTCGTGGGTGGCCATGAGCACTGCCATGCCTCGTGCGTTGATGTCCCAGAAGAGCTCGAGGATCCCGCGCGTGGCCCGCTCGTCCAGATTTCCCGTGGGCTCGTCGGCCAGGAGCACGAACGGCTCGTTTGCCAGGGCGCGCGCGAT
This sequence comes from Gemmatimonadota bacterium, assembly GCA_050114675.1. Lineage (GTDB taxonomy): Bacteria > Gemmatimonadota > Gemmatimonadetes > Longimicrobiales > Gaopeijiaceae > SZUA-318. The sequence goes on from JASFRY010000209.1 coordinate 2,791, forward strand.
GGCCACGCGCTGCTGCTCGCCTCCCGAAAGCTCGTTCACCCGCGCGCCGGCCTTCGGCGAGAGCCCCACCTGGGAGAGAAGCCGCTGGGCCCGGGAGACGATCGCCTTGCGGGCCGTTCCCGTCACCTCCAGCGCGAAGGCCACATTCTCCAGCGCCGTGCGACCCGGGAGAAGCCTGAAGTCCTGGAAGACGTAGCCCACCCGGCGCCGCACCTTCCACACTTCCCGGGAAGACACCAGCTCCGACGAGTACCCCGTGACCCGCACTTCGCCCGAGGTGGGACGTTCGGCCATGTGGATGAGGCGAAGGGTCGTGGACTTGCCCGATCCCGAGTGCCCCGTGAGGAAGGCGAACTCCCCCTTCTGCACGTGGAACGACACGTCGCGGAGCGCGAAGCCGCGCCGTGGATACTCCTTGGAGACGTTCGTGAGCTTGATCACCGGACCCGATGGAAGAGGGCCGAGGGAGGCGCCGGAACCCGGCCAGAGAGACGAATGACAAACGTTCCCGCGTACACTAGAGATCCCCTCAATCCGTGTCAAAGCGCGCCGAAGCCAGACGCCTGGCCAGGCGGAGCGCCTCCAACATGGACCCCGGGTCCGCCCGGCCCCAATCTGCGGCCAGATCGAAGGCCGTGCCGTGGTCGGGTGACGTCCGGATGAAGGGAAGCCCCAGTGTGACGTTGACGCCGGACCCGAAGGCCGCCGTCTTGAAGGCCGCCATCCCCACGTCGTGATACGGGGCCACCACGGCGTCGAAGTCCCCCTGGAGCGCCCGGCCGAACACCGTGTCGGCGGGGAGGGGCGCGGACACGTCCATGCCTTCGGCCTTGAGCCGCTCCACCGCCGGAGTGAACACGCGCATCTCCTCGTCCCCGAAGAGGCCTCCGTCCGACGCGTGCGGGTTGAGGGCGCAGAGTGCGATGCGTGGCTCGGCGATCCCCCAGTCGTCCCGCAGCGCCTGGTGGAGGAGAGCCGCCTGGGCGTGCAGGAGCTGCGAGGTGACCGAGGCCGCCACGTCCCGGAGCGGGAGGTGGGTCGTCGCCAGGAGCACCCGGAGGGGGCCCCCGAGCCTCGTGTGCTCGGCCGCCATGAGCATCCCCACGAGGCGGGCTCCGGCGAGCTGTTGCAGCATCTCGGTCTGGCCCGGCACCTCCCACCCGGCGGCATGCAGGGAAGGCTTGTGCAGGGGCGCCGTGACCACGGCGCCTACGCGCCCCTCCAGGGCCAGGGCCACCGCCGCTTCGATGCTCCCGGCCGCGACCCGCCCCGCGTCCTCGTCACCGACCGTTCCCTCCCAGGGCACGGCTCGGTAGGGTCCGTCCGGGCGCTCGGGGTGCGCTTCCATGGATCCGGGGCCGAAGAAAGCGACGCGGGCCGCGGGGTCCTCTTCCTGGAGGAGCCTCACGGCCCGGAACGCCACGTCGGGACCGATGCCCCGGGGATCGCCCAGCGTGAGCGCGATCCACCGGCGACCGTCTGGGGATGAGCTCACATCAGGATCTCGACGTGGGTCTTGGCCCTCAGGTCGGCGAGGATCCGCTCGACCTGCTTGCTCCGCTGGAGCTGCTGGGCGAGCTGCCCCTTCACGTCGTCGAAGGTGTACGCTCCTGCCTCGCGGATCTGCCTCACCTTCACCACCGCGAAGCGCGTCTCCCCCCGTGCCGTCTCGTACTCCAGAGGCCCTACGATGTCGCCCTGCTGGGCGCTCTGGAGGGTGGAGTAGCTCGGGGGGAGACTGGAGAGCTGGTCGAAGGAGAGGGTCAGGGTGTCCGGTGCCAAGGGATCCGAGTACTCGTTGTAGAGCGTATCCATGGACGTGCCGGCCCGCGCCAGCTCCGCCACGCTGTCGGCCCGCGTACGGGCTCGCTCGATGTCCTGGGTCGAGAGTTGGGGGATGATGAGGATGTGGCGTCCCTTCCGCTCGCCGGCGCGGGAACGCTCGACCTTGATGATGTGGTAGCCGAACTCGGTTTCCACCACGTCACTGACCTCACCGTCGCGGAGGGCGAAGGCGGCCTCCTCGAACGGACGCACCATCTGTCCACGGCGGAACCAGTCCAGGTCGCCCCCATTGGACGCGCTCCCGGGATCCATGGAGTAGCGCTCGGCCATCGTGGCGAAGTCGGCACCGGCCCGGATGCTGTCCAGGATCGCCTGAGCCTTGGCCTTCGCGGCGGCCTTGGCCGAGTCCGAAGGCTCGGGGACCAGGACCACCTGCTTGATGCTCAGGAGCCGGGGGCGCTGGGTCTCGGAGAGGTTCGCGCTCGCATCCTGGAAGGCCTGGCGGAGCTCGTCCTCGCTGATCTCGATGGGCGGCGCCGTCTGGATCTGCTGCTGGACGTAGAGCTGCTGGAGCTGCTGCTCCCGAACCTGCGTGGCCCGGATCTCCCGGTACTGCGCGAGCGTCAGCCCCTCCCCCTGGAGGGCCTGAAGCATGGCCGTCTGGGACCCGAAGCGGTTCTGGGTGGCCTGGATCTCCTGGTCCACGACCTCCTTGACCCGGTCCTCGTCCGCCCTCACCAACGTGTCCTTCAGCGCGGCCCGCAGAATGAGCTGCCGGTCCACCAGGTCGTCCAGGATCCGCCGCTTGAACGCCGCCAGGGCGTCGGAGTCCGTGGGGACCGCATCGGGGTTCTGTGCCTTGAGCTGCTGGAACTGCTCCTCGACCTGGCTGGCCAGGATCACCGAGTCGCCCACGATGGCCACGACCTTGTCCACCAGGGTGGGGTCATCGGTGAACTGGGCGCGCGCCGGCGCGGCGAACGCCAACGTCAGGACCCACGCCGCCGCGAGGGCCGGAAGGCTGCGTCGTATCATGGTGCGTCTTAACCTCGCCGCTCCCTGGGGTTCCTCGCTCCCGCCCGGGACTCAGCCGCCAGCGCCGGTAGTGTCGGCAGCCGTGGTGTCGGCAGCCGTGGTATCCTGGCCGCCCTCGGCGGGCGAGGGGCTGCGTGCGGCCCGCACCCGGCCGACGTCCAGGACCGCCTGGCCGATGCCGGCGTCGTAGACGGCGGTCGCAGTCTGGCTTCGGAGCTGGAAGGCGATGGGGCCCAGGGGCACCACGTTCTTGGCGCCGGTGAGGATGTCGTTGAGCGCCTCGGTTACGGCTCTGTCCACGGCGGGCTCCAGGGCCTCGCCGGGAGCCCGGTCCAGGTTCCTCAGGCCGATCTCCCCGGCCACGTTCAGGAGCTGTTGGCGCACATTGGCGACGAGCGAGTCCACCCGCGCCTTCGGCGGCTCGAGGCCCGCTTTCTCCGCCTCGCTCACCAGGAGCTGACGCTGGGCCAGCCCGTTGAGGAAGTTCGTCAGCTGCTCGTCGGTGCCGTTCTGGATCTGGCTGCGCTGCTGCGGCGTGCGGTTCTGGATGAACGTCTGGTAGTCGCCCACGGTGAAGGCTCCGCCTTTGAAGGACACCATGGGACGGTCGGCCGCCCTCGAGGACAGCTGCGAGCCGGGCTCCTTGGCGAGATCCTTGGCCACCTGGATGGCGTTGTCGGAGATCTCGGGTTGGGCCGCTTCTTCGAGCCCCGCCACGTAGGACGACTCGGCGCTCAAGTACCGCTGATTCTGCATGCGCTGCCGGAACTGCCCCTTCAGCGAGTCGAAGCTGGGCGTCACCTTGGACTCCAGGCGGATGATGTGGAGCCCATAGGGTGACTCCACGATGTCGCTGATCTCGCCGGGGGACAGGGCGAAGGCCGCGTCCTCGAAGGGCTTCACCATGTCGCCGCGGCCGAAGGTCCCCAGGTCGCCGCCCTTGGACGCGCTTCCCGGATCCTGGCTGTACTGGCGTGCCAGAGCCGAGAAGCTCTCCCCGTTCAGGGCCCGCTGGCGGATCTGCTCCAGCTCGGCCCGCACCGAGTCGCGCTGGGCCTGGGTCGCCTGATCGGGATAGGCGAGCAGGATGTGGCTGGCGTGGATCTGGGCGTCGGGCGACTCCTGCTCGAAGGCCTGACGGAGCTCGTCCTCCGAGATGGCCGTATCCACCTGGACCACCGAGTCCCGGAGCTGGAAGATCATCTCCTGCTCCAGCTGCTGACGGACCAGGGGCTCCAGGTCCACGTTCTTCAGCGTGGAGTCCCGGGCCACCTCGTCGGACAGGAGGGTGTAGTCGACCCAGAGGTTCGCCAGGGCCTTCACCACGTCGGCCGTGTTGGGGAGGTTCTCCTGGTCCTCCAGGAGCCGAACCGTCTGGTCCACGGTGAGCTCGTGGTCGCCGGCGCGGGCCACCAGGCCCTCGCCGGATTCCTTGCCTGCGCAGGCCGCCATCATCGCGAGGCCGGCCAGCGCCGGTACGATCCGCCACATCTTCATGGAATCGGGTCTCCCAGGAGATCCAGAGTGCCGTTTTCGACCCCCGAGGCTACGCCGCGTCCGCGTCGTCCGCGGTGCGTAGTGCCTCCAGGGCCACCGTCAATGTCTCGGGCAGCGGTTGGGCGCCCACCTGGTGCAGGACCAGGGAGAGCGGATCCATCCGACGTACCTCCACGTCCACCTGCCGTTGCCGCAGCGGGGCTTCCAGGACCGCGAC
>JASFRY010000210.1:0-7301 GCA_050114675.1 Gemmatimonadota bacterium
CGCGGCCTGCGAAGCGGTTCTTCGAGACGCCCCGCACCGACTTGGCGCCTCCCAGACCCTCCTGCTGCTTGAACGACGTCTGGATCTGGTTCAGGTCGTAGAGGGGCACGCCCTGGGAGACGCCCTGCACCAGGAGCCGATGTGCCAGCGTGAGCGGACCCGCTGACAGGTAGCGGCGGTCGGTGAGGGTGATGCGGGTATAGCTCGTGGTGCTTCCCAGGCGCTCATCCACGCGCTGGACGAGGAGTTCCGTCCAGGTCCCCCGCCGGGGTCCCGTCTCCCGGTCGCGGGTGTCATAGATGATGCCTGCCCTCATGTAGTTGGACCATCCCTCGGGTGCCGGGGCGCCCGAGGCGGCGAGCTCCTGCTCGAGCAGCGTCGTTCCCACCCCGTCGGGTACGGGAACCGACGAGCCGTGGACGACACCGCCCCCCAGCAACATCCGGAGCGGGCCCGCCCCCAGCCCGTGCTGCAGGTCGACGGTAGCGGACCGTCGCGTCCGGCCGAACCGGTAGTAGTACGGATCCGCGTCGGTGACCCGAGCTTCGTCGAAGACGGAGGAGTTGCCGAGTCCGTAGTAGGGCGTGGCGAAGCGCGCTTCGCTGCCCACGAAGGCATCGAGCCTCCAGGCTCCGAGGAGGTGGGGAGCGTCGAAGAAGAGAGTGAAGTCCTTCCGCCCTTCGGTGGTGAGAAACACGGTGGGCTGGAGCGTCCACAGGTACGGTCCAAGCGCGCCGTCGCCGTATTCGTACAGCTCGACGACGACCCCGTACCCGAACCCCTCGTCGGCGTCGAAGTTGAGGGCAGGGACCCCGCCGAGCTCCAGGCCCGTCTGTCCCCTCAGCGGGGAGGGCACGAGCGTCAGGAGCGTGAGGGCCAGGGTGGCGTGTCTGCAGCGGGGCATGAACGACCTCCGGGATCGCCTGCGAGGTGGCGCTTCTGCAGAATGGGCCTGGGCGAAGCTGCACTCCATACGTAGCCCGACGTAGTCCGACGCAGCCCGACGACGCAGGGAGAAGGTGGCCGGCCGCACGCCCCTTCCGATCGCCGGCCCGGGGGGACCGGTCCGCAAGCGATGGCGCTGCCTCGGGCTATTCCCTACACGGAGCAGCCGTCACCTACGCCCCGTACACGTCGTCGATGGCTTTTCGAATGGCGGCGAGGGAAGCACCCTGCTGGGTCATGCGGTAGGCCGTGAGCGCTTCGGAGAGACAGACGTCGCAGCCGGCGGCATGGTCGCTCTGGAAGCACTCGAGCAACGAGTAGTGGCCCAGGTTCTCCGAGCAGTCACAGTAGCAGTACAGACCGTCCAGCACCTGCGGAACGGCCGCTGCCATCCGATACGTCTCCTCGACCCTTGGGTACGCGGCGTAGAGGGCCGCGTTCTGCACGGGCCCGGCCTCGGCGGCGGACCGCGGCGTCGGGTGGTGCGAAGGCGCGGATCGGGTCTGGATCGAGGCGAGGATGGCCACGGCCGCCAGGCCTGCGGCGGCGCTGCCCGCCAGGATCCATGCGGGGTGACGACGCCGGGCAGGTGCGTTCATCGTAGGGTCCTTGCAGGAGGGATGGCTGCGTGCCGGCGGTGAGACGCTCACCCCGGCGGACGAGCCTACCCTACCCCGGCCGTGCGCGGCCGGGTCCAGCCGGGGGCCGTGCACGATCCGTGGCGGCTCAGGCGAAGGTGATCCCCTCCGCCTCCCGTGAGATGGACGTGCCCGCCTCCTCGCGGACGATGCGGGGAAGATCCGCGAGGGCGCCGATGGCGGCACGGCGCCCCGTGGCCGCGACGAAGCGCCGGGCGGCCTCGACCTTGGGACGCATGGACCCGGCCGCGAACTCCAGGGTGGCCAGGGCGTCGGGGGAAGCGCGGCGGATGCGACGCTGCGTGGGAAGCCCCCAGTCGGCGTATACGGCGTCGGCGTCGGTGAGCATGATGAACAGGTCGGCGTCCAGCTGGCTGGCCAGGAGGCCCGACGCCAGGTCCTTGTCGATGACGCACTCCACCCCCACGAGCCTCCGCTCCTCACCTGGCTGGTACATGGTGGGGATCCCACCGCCCCCGGCGGCGATGACGATGGTGTCCTGGTCCAGGAGCCAGCGGATGGGCTGAAGCTCGAAGATCCTCTTCGGGTCGGGCGACGGCACCACCCTGCGCCAGCGCTTTCCGTCCGGCTTGAGCACCCACCCCTTCTCCTCGGCGAGCCGCATGGCGTTCTCCTCCGTGTAGCCCGGTCCGATGAACTTGGTCGGCGTGCGGAATGCGGGGTCCGCGGGGTCGACCTCGATCATGGTGAGGAGCGTGGCGATGGGGCGCTCGAAGGGGACGAGATTGCCCAGCTCCTGCTCGATCATGTACCCGATCATCCCCTCGGTCTCGGCGCCGAGCACGTCGAAGGGGAACGGGGTGCTCGGTGCGTACGTGCTCTGCCACAGGTCGAGGAGCCCCACCTGGGGACCGTTGCCGTGGGTCACCACGAGCTGGTTGCCCTCGGCGATGCCGGCCAGCGCTTCGCAGGCCACGCGCACGTTGGCGCGCTGGTTCTCGGCGGTCATCTCCTCGTCCCGGCGGAGGAGGGCATTCCCGCCCAATGCGGTCACGATGAGCATGGTGCGATCGGCGTGGGGGACCCGGCGTCGAACGGAAGCGGCTCCGGAGAGCCTCGAATCTAGCGAAACGGAGGGAGGTGGGCCCGCCTACCGCGACAGCCCAACCTCGTCGAGCACGGCGAGGACCACGTCCCAGAGCCTTGGGGCTCCCTCGCGGATCGGGGCCATGCGCTCCAGCACCTGCTGGCGGGTGATGCCGTGGATCTTCCACGTACCGCCGCCGTTGCCCCGGTTCATGAGCAGGCCCTGGAAGCGGTCCAGGGCCACGGCGAAGCGTGCCTCGGGTGTGTCGCGGCGCTCGAACTCGTCCCAGCAGCCCCGAAGCTCCTGCGCCTGGTCGTCCGGGAGCAGGCCGAAGAGCCGCTCTGCTGCACGGGCCTCGCGCTCGTGCTGATCCTCGGCCGCCTCCGCATCGAAGGCGAAGGTGTCGCCCGCGTCGATCTCCACCACGTCGTGGATGAGGAGCATGAGCTGTGCTCTCGCCACGTCCACGCCGTCCGGGGCATACTCGGCCAGGAGGGACGCCATGGTGGCGAGATGCCATGAGTGCTCGGCGCTGTTCTCGAGACGCGCGCCGCCGATGAGGCTGATCCTGCGCTCGATGCCCTTGAGCCTGTCGATCTCCGCGATGAAGCGAAGCTGTCGCTCGAGTCGGGTCTCGGTCACGTGCGTCTTGCCTCGTCCAGGGCCACGCGCTCCAGGTTCTCCAGCTCCTCCCGGTAGACCCGCCGAAGGAAGCGCGGGCCCAACATGCGCTCGAAGAGAGCGCGAAACCCGCGGGGCGTCCAGGTGGTCTCGATGGTCACACGGGAATGTCCCTCCTCCGTGGGATCCACGACAAACCGGGTCTCCACCTCGGGCTCGCCTCGAATGCGCTCCAGCAGCACCCGTCCCGGGTGGGGCTCCTCCACGGAGGCCCGGACCCAGGTCACCCGTCCGAACGACTTCATGCCGAATCGGATCACGGTGCCCGCGCCCTTGCCTCCTTCTTCGACGCTGAGTCCCGCGAACGCGCTCGGGGGGAGGATGCGGGGATGTCCCTCATGGTAGTCGGAGAGGATGCCATAGACGACGGGAGCCTGAGCGGCGACGGTGTGGACGACGCGTACGTGGATGGGCCGGGGCATGGAGTGCGCTCCGCGACGAAGGGCGAGTGCGGTGAAGGACGAGGTCGGGTGTATCCACCCCTTCGGATGACCGGAGCGCGGGTGGGCCGAGATCATCCGGCGGTGGGATGACGCACGGGACCTTGCGCACTGTCTAAGCAATGTAGAGGTTTTGTCTCGCTTTCTCGCGGCGGACGTCCGCCATGCCACGCGAACCTCGAACTCCATCGGCTCCTGTCTCATGAAGACCGACGCGGAAGTGCTCATCGTCGGCGCCGGCCTTGCCGGCCTCTCGTGCGCCCGCCTGCTGCACGCCGAGGGCGTGGATGTCCGCGTGCTGGAGGCCGGCGACGAGGTGGGAGGGCGCGTCCGCACCGACGAGGTGGAAGGGTTTCTCCTGGACCGGGGCTTCCAGGTCATCCTCACGGCCTACGAGGAGGTCGAGAGCCAGGTAGACCTTTCCGCCCTGGATCCCCGGGCGTTCCGGCCGGGAAGCCTGGTGTGGAACGGCCGGAGTCTGGAGCGCATGGGCGATCCGTTCCGCGATCCGGGGAGCACCCTGGCCTCCATGGCAGCGCGCGTGGGGAGCATGGCGGACAAGATGAAAGTCGCCAGGCTGCGCGGCTCCCTCCTCTCCGGGACCGCGGACGACTGCTTCCGGGGGCCGGAGCGCACCTCCCTCGAAGAGCTCAGGGAGGAGGGGTTCAGCGAGGACTTCATCGACGCCTTCTTCCGCCCTTTTCTGGGAGGTGTGTTCCTGGAGCGCGCCCTGGCCACCTCGGCCAGCCTGTTCCGGTACTACTTCCGGTGCTTTGCCGCTGGAGACGCGGTTCTTCCGGGTGGAGGCATGCAGCGCTTGCCCGAGGTTCTGGCGCGGGGTCTGGAGGACCGCGTCGCGCTGGGCGTCAGGGTGACCGGGGTCGCGGCGCGTCGGGTGCGCCGGGAAGACGGACGCGAAATGTCCGCGGAGCAGGTGGTGGTGGCGGTGGATGGAGGAGAGGCATCGCGGCTCCTCGGAATGCCCCGCCCGGCCTTCAAGGCTTCGGTGACGTCGTATTACTCGGCTCCCGAGTCACCCGTGGGGGAGCCCATGCTCGTCCTCGACGGTGAGGGCACGGGACCCGCCAACCACGTAGCTGTGGTCAGCGACGTGGCCCCCGGCTACGCGCCCGAGGGAAGCCACCTGGTGTCGGTCTCCGGCGTGGATGCGGCGACCGCGGACCCGGCCGCGTTCCGTGAGGCCGTGCCGGAGCAGCTGCGTCGCTGGTTCGGGGCGAGCGTGGACCGGTGGGAGCACCTGAAGACGTACACCATCCCCCAAGCGCTCCCGGTTCACGCTCCGGGCAGCCTGATCCTGGACGTCTCCCCGCGGCGATCCGACGGCGTCTATCTTGCGGGTGACCATACGGTATTCGGCGCCATCCAGGGCGCGTTGCTTTCGGGACGGAGGGCCGCGGAGGCGGTGCTGGAGGAGCGCGAGCGCGGAGCGTGAGCGTTCAGCGTCAAGCCGATGATGCCTACCACCACCGCCCTTCCCCTCGTCCTGTCCATGCGTGCCTCATCGAGTTGGATTGTCGTGTGCGCTTCGCGGCTCGCCGTCGGCATGTCGGCGTCACGTGGGTTCGTGCCGGGATGCCTCGGCCGATGACGGATCCGCCGCTCGTCGTATGACCGGATTCCGTGGCCGGCGGGCGCACGGGCGGGCACGTTCACCTGTCGACGGGGCATGAGCGGGCTGCGGATGGGGCCCGAAGAGGCTTTGGGGCTCCTCGTGCGCGTCGGGACCCTCGTGACTGCTCCCGCTGCCGTTCCGCGCAATGCGAGATGGACTCTCGCAACGGAAAGGAGCTGCCCATGTCCGACATCGTGATCAACAAGAAGACCTACGAGCACCACTTCTTCCGGGGGACGGTGGTGGGGGCCACCAAGCAGCTGGAGACCAAGGTGAGTGGTGGCGGCGGTGGCGGTGCCTCCTACCGCGGCACGGGATACTCGGCCCCGGTGAACATCAGCTCCACCACCGTCACCCACGACATGGTCCATCTGGCCGACGAGGACGGAAAGGAGCTTGCGCTCCGCCTGCAGAACTGGGACCTGGCGGCCCGCGAGACACATCGCCTCACCGCCATCTGGCTGGTGAAGAAGGGGAAGAAGGGCGGACCCTATGTCGCCATCCACAACCACACGCTGGACCAGACCGACTACAACGAGCCCGCCCTGGACAAGATGCACCGTTCGCTCTGGATCCTCGCGGCGAGCATCGCAGTCCTCTTCCTCCCGCTCCTGGGGACGGGCACCAAGATCCTCCTCATGCTGATCGGCATCGGGATCTGGTGGTTCCGCGGGATCAGGGGACGACGACAGCTCATCGCGAGCGGGCGCCTCCTGCAGATGGCGGGTGTCTAGCGGACGCCGGGACCGTCGCGCGCCACCAGGCGCGCGCGGTCACCGGCGTGCTACAGCTTGATGACCAACGTCAGGGTCATGATCCGATCCAGCTTGTCGCTCGGCGTCGTCACCGTGAGGCCCGTGTCCTGGCCATTCGCGTCCACGAGGGGCACACCCAGGAGCGCGGGCACGTTGTCGAAGAGGAGCTGAAGAGAGGTCTTGAGCGCCAGCCTCTGCGAGAGCGCCACCGAGACCGAGTTGGTCCAGTCGGCGCGCAGATCCTGGGTGTCCTTCAGGCTCTCGTCCACGACCAGGACCGACGAGAGCTCCGTGGTGCTCGTGAGGTTCCGCGCTGCGTCCACGTTGACGCGCAGGCCACCGAAGCCCGTGGGGGCGCCCGGCGTGGGGTCCACGTCCTTCTGGACCGTGTACGTGGTGCCTATGTCGGCCTTGAGGTGGCCGGACTCGCCATCCACCAGCGTCCGCCCCACGCCGACCACGGCGGCATACCGATTTCGGATTCCGGAGAAGGTGTTGCGGTCCCATCCCGCCCCGACGAAGGCGAACGAGCGTGCGAAAGTCCGGTCGTAGCGACCCCGGAGATAGGAGCTCTCCGCTGTCGTGCGCGAGACCGTGGTCTCGCTCACCGAGTAGTCGGTCTCGGTGCCGGTGGCCGTTCGCGTTGTGAAGCCGGTCTCGCTCCGGATTCCCCCCGCCTCGACCTTGAAGGCGTTCGGGCCGCTGGTGCGCGTGAGGGTCGCTTTGAGGCCCAGGGTGCTGGACGACGAGTTGCCTCCCGTCGACACGTAGCTCAGCTCGGTGGAGCTCTTCCAGCTCACCGTATCCTGCGCTGCCCCGGGGGCGGGGGTGATCGTGGCCACGGCGACGAGCACGATACCTGTCCAGGACCGTGTGCTGAGACGCATGGTGCGACTCCTCTCCGTTCAAGGGGTCTGCGGGGGTGTAGGGGGACGCCACGGGACGTGGGACGTCCGGGAAGCAGTACCCCGATGGCGTGCATGGTGCCCCTGACGTGCCGGGGCTCGGGTGTCGCGCCCTTCGAAGACGCAAGCGCTATGCCGCCCAGATATGCGCGTACCATGCGCTCGGGGGCGTCGCCTGCACCTGCGGAAGGAGCCCGTGGCCGTCTCTATCCCAGGCGGAACCCCGGCGTGTCGTGGGGGTTCGCTCCCGGTGCAT
>JASFRY010000211.1:0-7289 GCA_050114675.1 Gemmatimonadota bacterium
CCGGCGCCCCAGCGCTCTCGGTGGCTCGCGGATTTCCGAAACACCACACTAGCGTCGTCCGCGGGCTTTCAGCTCTTCGAAGACGTTGAGGACCACCACGTGCTGGCCCATCTCTTCACCCCCGGCTTCGATGATGGCCAGGAGCCTCTCACCGTCCGCGTCCACGTCGTAGGTCGCACCGGGGAAGCCGAGCTCGAAGGGCGGAGCCAGGAAGAGCTCGGATCGTGACCGTACGGACACCCGCTCTCCCATGTCGAGGGACGCGACGACCATGCGTCCCCCGGCCGACACGTAGAAGAGCTCATCTCCCTTCGGGCTCCACTGGGGCGACGCGGCCCCCTTGTTGGAGATGGCGGAGCGGCGGCTGCCGTCGGGAAAAGCCCGTACGTAGACCTCGCGCCGACCGGACTCCGTGGAGACATACGCGATCCAGCGTCCGTCCCGGGAGATGCTGACGCCACCCTCGTCGAACCGTGACTCCACCAGGGGGACCGGATCTCCGTCGGCGGCCGGATCCACCACCACGATGTCGGTCGAACCGCCGGTTCCTTCGCCCAGGGTAACGGCCAGGAGACCGTCCGTGCGCGACACGTCGAAGTCCCCAATGGGACGCTCCGTGCGGAAGATGGCGCGGGGAGAACCGCTCCCGTCCGCCGCCTGGGCGAAGATGGTCGAGGAGCCCTCGATCCGGTCGGACAGATAGATCACGGTGCGCTCGTCCAACCAGCGGGGGCTTACGTTGTTGCGTCCCTCCAGGGTCAGGCGCACGAAGGTCTGCTGGTCCACGTCGTAGATCCAGACCTGGTGCTCCTCGTCGGGGGCGCCATCCTCCGAGGTCTGGACCTCCGCGGCGATGTAGCGGGGACTGGGACCCAGGCTCAGAAAGTCGAAGTCACCGATGTCCCGTGACAGCCGTTCATCCAAGATCGAAACGGTCCCGTCCCGGTCCACCCATCCCATGTTCTCCCCCTGTAGGATGGATGTCCCCGACCCGCCGACGGCATAGATCAGCGTTCCCTCTTCCGACACGTCGAACTGGGTGCTCCCACCTCCCGAGGCTACCACGTTGGAGGACAGTGCCACCGGTGGCGCGGTGAGCCCGAGCTTGCGGGGGTCGAAGGGCGCCGCCAGGAGGGTCCGTGCGCTGTTCACCCAGAAGAGGTATCCGCCGGCGTACCTGGCCATGAGCGGTGCCTGGCTCCCCTCGAACTCCTTCAGAAGAGGCCTGATCTCTCCGGTGGCGGTCTCCACTGCGGAGATCCCTCCGGGGACCGAGACCATGACGAACTCACCGCCCGGGAGGGCATCGGGCCAGGCGGCCCACCAGCCACCCGCGGTGTCCGCCACCGTCTCCCTCGGGCCCCCTCCCTCCCGGACCCGCTGCAGCGCTCCCTCCGACGTCGCGAAGTACACGTACCCGTCATCCGACCACGTGCCGCCGGGGTAGATGTCTCCCGAGGCGAGCTCCACCGGGGGTTCCCCGCCCAGCGATACGGTGGCCAACCGTCCGTTGCCCTCGGCCCCGCTCCGGAAGCCCACCCTCTGGCCATCGGGTGAGAAGAAGGGCGATGTCACCCTCGACGTCTCCTGGATCGGTTGGCTCTCCAGGGACTGGAGGGATCGCACCCAGAGCCCGCCTCCCGCACCCACGTAGGCCACCCGGGATCCGTCGGGAGAAAGGGTTGCCGCGGGTCCGAAGCTGGCCCCGGCGCTGTCGAGAACCAGGACCATCCGGCGCACCGGCCGGGGTGCGGTCGGTCGCAGCCACCCCCAGGCGGCCAGCGCCCCCAGGAGCCCGGCTGCGGCCCAGGGGAGCCACGTCCGATACCGGCTGCGGGCTGCGCGAACCGCCGGGCCCGTGCTGGTTGCCCGGGTCGCGTTCTGCGCCCGCACGGCCGGCGCGTAGCTGAACGTCGGGTCGTCCAACGCCTCCACGAGCTGCCTCGCCGTGTCGAAGCGGTCCGCCGGCAGCTTCTCGATGGACTTCATCACCGCGGCCGCAACGTTGGGCGGCACCGTCCGGCGAAGCTCGGTCACGTCCCGGGGGTCCTCGGTGAGGATGCGCACCAGGATGCTCTGGGCGCTGGGCCCGGTGTGGGGCGGCTGCCCGGCCAGCATCTCGTACAGCACGCAGCCCAGGCTGTAGACGTCGGACCGGGCGGACAGGTCGCGGTCCGCGCTGGCCTGCTCCGGGCTCATGTAGTGGGGCGTCCCCAGGCTCAGCCCCGTCTCCGTCATCCGGCCGCCGCCGGCGGCGCTGATGGCCAGAGCGATCCCGAAGTCCGCCACCACCGGCCGTCCGTCGTGGAGCAGGATGTTGGCCGGCTTGATGTCCCGGTGGATGATGTCGTTGCGGTGGGCGTAGTCCAGGGCGTCGGCCACGTCCCGTGCGATGCGCACCGCCTCCTCCACGCCCAGCTGCCCCTCCCGCTCGATGCGGTCCCGGAGGGTCTCCCCTTCGATGTAGGGCATCACGTAGTAGAGGAAGCCGTCGGCTTCCCCGGAGTCGAAGAGGGGCAGGATGTGGGGGTGCTGCAGGTTGGCCGTGGTCTTGATCTCCGCCAGGAACCGTTCGGCGCCGATGACGGCGGCGAGCTCCGGCTTGAGGATCTTCAGGGCGACGTTGCGCTCGTGCTTGATGTCCTCGGCCAGGTAGACGCCGGCCATGCCGCCTTCGCCCAGCTTGCGGTGGATCTTGTAGCGGCCGGCGAGGGCGGATTCGAGGCGGGAGGTGTGGGAGTCGGTCATCGGCCGCCCCCGGCCAGCCGCTGACGCAACTCCTCGAACCAGTTCTGCACCAGGATCATGTCGGCCTGCGGGGCTTGCAGGGCACCGGCAGACGCACCTGCGCGCTGCACGGTGAGGAACCGCTGCCCCGTGGCGTCCACGTCGTAGGACCGGCTGCGCACCCGCACCATGTACCGGTCCTCGCCGTACTCGAAGAGCTTCCTCCGGGATGCCACCACGAACGTGGAGTCGGCCCGATAGGCGGCAGCCACCAAGGACTCCTCGTCCCGGTAGAAGAGCTCGCCCCCGTCCTTGGCCCATACGGGCTCGATCCCGCCACCGTTGGACACCTGCGTCCGGCCGCTCATCACGTCGGGGAACGGGCGCACGAAGACCTCGAACTCTCCGGTGATGTTGGAGGTGTACGCCAGCCAGCGGCCGTCGGGAGACAGCGTGGGCGCCAGCTCTACGAAGTCCGTGCCCAAAAGCGTGACCACGCTGTCACTCCCCACCTCCATGAAGTCGATATCCGGGCTGCCTCCGCTGTAGTCCACGAACACCATACCGGACCCGTCCGGGGCGAGCTGCGGGGAGCCGAGATCACCGGGAAGGGGCCCGAGGAGGGTATCGGGGGTGGGACTGCTTCCGTCGGCCCGCAGGCGGAGGATGCTGGCACTGTCGCCGGCGACATCCATGTAGATCAGGGACCGGCCGTCGGGGGTCCATACGGGCTCGAAATACCGCCCGTCGCCGGCCGTGAGGCGGGTCCTGGGTCCGTCAGGCAACTCATGGACGACGATATCCGCGACCTCACCGCTGACGAGACCCACTGCGATCCGACGACCATCGGGGGAGATCGCGCCTGGTCGCAGGTCTTCGTAGCCCCAGTCCGGATCCACCGGTTCGACGTCACCTGCCCGACCCACCCACGTGAGCACCGCCGCGTTGCCCGCTCCCATCCCGGGACCGGACACGTAGACCATCGTGCCGTCGTCCCCGACCACCATGTCGGCCCACCCGTTGCCGGTACGGACACCCTCGAACAAGGGGGTCCCGATGGCGCCCATCTCCCGGGTCTCGGGGTCGAAAGGCGTAGCGTACACCGCCCCGTCCGAGCGCACGTAGACGATGTGGCCGGTGGGGGCGTACCAGGCCCGTGCCACGTCCCGGAGGAGCTGCACCAGCTCGCCGCTCCCCAGGTCCACGACTCCCAGGTCGCACCCGGGGCAGTGGAGCACCAGCGCCGCTTCGTGGCCTTCGATGCCGTGGACCCACCGCAGGGAGCCCATCCTCACGATGGTGTCCGTGGGAGCGCTTCCGTCCCCGGGGATCCTCCCGACCTGGTCGCCGTCGGCGATCTCGTAGAGGAGGGTCCCGTCGGACAACCAGTCCAGGCCCGGCGTACCCTGGTCCACGCCGGTGGCCAGCGTCGTGGCCGCCCCACCCCGCACCGGGCGGGTCACCAGGTTGCCCCGCTGGTTGAAGGCGATCATCGTCCCGTCGGGGGAGAAGGCGACGGCATCGACATCGTCGGTGTCGGGGATGGGCACGCCTTCGGCCTCTCCCCGGGCCTTGTAGTAGAGGGCGCGTCTGCCGCTCTCGGACTGGTCGAGGTAGACCATGCCGGAGCCGTCGGGCGCCAGGGCCATCATGAGGCCCCACCGCACGCCCGGTCCGATGGACGGCATCTCGATCTTCTGACGGAGCACCCGCCTCGGCTCCGGCTCCCTCCCGAAGAAGCCCAGGGCACCCGCCCCAAGCGACACCACGGCCACCGCCATGGCGGCGAAGGCCAGCATCCGCCAGAGGCCGGCGTCGCCCGCGGCGCCGGCGGCCGCGGCCTCGAGCCCGTGGCGGAACGACGGATCCGACAGCGCCGCGCCGAAGTCGGCCGCCCGTGTGAAGCGGTCGGCCGGGAGCTTCTCCAGGGCCTTCCGGATGGCCGCGTCCACGTTGGCGGGCACCGTCTTTCGCGCCGCCGTGGCCGACACGGGAATCCCCTGGATGATCTTGCCCAGCACGGCCTGCGCGGTGTTGCCCAGGTACGGCGGCTCCCCTACAAGCATCTCGTACAGAACGCAGGCCACGGCGTAGACGTCTGCCGGCGGCCCGATGCGCTGGTCCCCCGTGGCCTGCTCGGGGCTCATGTAGTACGGCGTCCCCACGCTGAGGCCGGTCTCGGTGAGGCGGGTGCCCCCGGCGCCCACGGCCAGGGCGATGCCGAAGTCCGCCACCAGGGGCTCACCCCGGGAGAGCAAAATGTTGCCCGGCTTGATGTCCCGGTGGACGATGCCGGCATCGTGGGCCACCTGGAGGGCGTTGCACACCGAGATGGCGATGCCCAGGGCCTCGTCCACGGGGAGCTGCTTCTCCCGGGCGATGCGGTCCGCCAGCGTCTCGCCGTCGATGTACGGCATGACGTAGAAGAGGAAGCCGTCGGCCTCGCCGGAGTCGAAGAGCGGCAGGATGTGGGGGTGCTGCAGGTTCGCCGTGGTCTCGATCTCGGTCAGGAAGCGCTCGGCGCCCACCACGGCCGCCAGCTCCGGCTTGAGGACCTTGATCGCCACCTGCCGGCTGTGGCGGATGTCCGTGGCCAGGTACACGGTGGCCATGCCGCCCTCGCCGAGCTCTCGCTCGACGCGATAGCGGCCTTCGAGGGCCGCGTTGAGACTGGGGAGGGTCTTGTCCATAGGCGCGCAACATGTCTAGCGACGAGGGCTACAGGCAAGGAAGACGAGACCCGCAAGAGGAAGGGGCCCGCCGCCGGCGGGCCCCT
This sequence comes from Gemmatimonadota bacterium, assembly GCA_050114675.1. Classification (GTDB taxonomy): domain Bacteria; phylum Gemmatimonadota; class Gemmatimonadetes; order Longimicrobiales; family Gaopeijiaceae; genus SZUA-318. The sequence continues at coordinate 5,504 of JASFRY010000211.1, forward strand.
TCCTGCCTCCTGGGTGGACGGGAATGCGTCCCGCTACAGCTTCCCGTACAGGATGGCCAACGCCCGGATCCCCTTCTCGAACGCCTCGATCTCGAACCACTCGTTGGGAGCGTGGAGATTGCACCCCGGCAGGGCGAAGCCCACCAGGAGCGCCGACGCGTTGAGCTTCTCCTCGAAGTCCACCACGATGGGGATGGACCCACCCTCGCCCTGGAGAACGGCCTTGGCTCCGAACGCCTCCTCCAGGGCCGCCGACGCGGCATCCATGAGCTTGCCCTCGACCTTGGCCTGCCAGGGGCGGCCGCCGTGCAGGGGCTTGAGCTCCACCGTGACGCCGGCGGGCGCCACCTTCTCCAGGTGCGCCTGCAGCAGCTCCTTCACCCGCTCCGGCGACTGGTCCTTCACCAGGCGGAAGCTGACCTTGGCCATGGCCTTGTTGGGCAGCACCGTCTTGGCGCCCTGGGCCGTGTAGCCGCTCAAGAGGCCGTTCACGTCGCACGTGGGGCGGATCCAGAGCTGCTCCAGGGGCGTCCACCCCTTCTCTCCACCCAGGGCCGGGACCCGCAGGTCGGCCTTGTAGGCCTCTTCGTCGAAGGGGAGGGAGCGGATCTGCTCCCGCGTCGCCTCGTCCCACTCCACCACGTCGTCATAGAAGCCCTCGACGGCGATCCTGCCGTCGTCGTCGTGGAACGACGCCACGATCTTCGCCAGGGCGTTGGCGGGGTTCACCACCGGCCCGCCGAACTGACCCGAGTGGAGGTCCGAGCGGGCGCCCTTCACGTGGATCTCGAAGTACGCGAGCCCCCGCAGGGAGAAGAGCACCGACGGCATGCCCTCGTCGTACATGTTGGAGTCGGAGATGATGACGTGGTCGCACGCCAGGCGCTCCGCATTCTGCTCCACGAAGGGCACCAGGTTCTCCGAACCCACCTCCTCCTCGCCCTCGGCAAGGACGATGACGTTCATGGGGAGGGAGCCGTTCACCTTCATGTGGGCTTCCAGCGCCTTCACGTGCATGTAGAGCTGGCCCTTGTCGTCGGCGGAGCCCCGCGCGAAGACCTTGCCGTCACGCTCGGTGGGCTCGAAGGGCGGCGACTCCCACTCGTCCAGCGGCTCGGGCGGCTGGACATCGTAGTGGCCGTAGATGAGCACGGTGGGGGCGCCGTCCCCCGCGCCGCGCCACTCCCCCAGGACCACGGGGTGTCCGGGAGTGTCGTGGATGGAGGGCTCGAGACCGGCTTCGCGGAGGCGGTCGGAGAGCCACTGGGCGGCCTTCGTCATGTCGCCCGCGTGCTCGGCCTTCGCGCTGATGGAGGGGATGCGCAGGAAGTCGTACATCTCGGCACGGAAGCGGCCGAGGTTCTCGTCGACGTACTTCAGGACATCGGACATGATGCAACCTTGGCTGGGATTTGTACGTCGTAAATATAGGGCGGCGGTGGAAGTGTGGTTGAGTGAGTGGCCCCGCCTTTGAAGGATGCGACGTCCGGCGCTTCGTACCGGACGGGGGAGGCTCAGGCCTCCCGATAGACGAAGGCCGCAGGAGGGAGGGTGCCCTCCGCGCGGTGTGACCCCGGGGGGCGTCGGTCCGGAAGGCCGGCGCCTCCCGTCATATCAGGCCGCGAATGCCCCAGCGGTAGATGAATGTCATGAGGATGGCGAACGCGGCTCCGGCACCCATCCCCCCGGGGCTGATGGCCATGGGGTTGTACATGTGGAAGATCCCGACGCCCAGCATGCCCCCGATCGCCGCGGAGAACGATCCCAGCACGCAGATGACCGCGGT
>JASFRY010000212.1:0-7259 GCA_050114675.1 Gemmatimonadota bacterium
GAGCGTGGCGGCGCTGGTCGGTCCATCGGGGGCGGGGAAGACCACCATCGTGGACCTCCTCGGGCGCTTCTACGAGGTGAGTGAAGGACGCATCAGCGTGGATGGCGTGGACATCCGCGACATCCGCATCGCCGGGCTCCGGAGCCATCTGGGGATCGTCTCCCAGGAGACCGTGCTCTTCCACGACACGGTACGGGCCAACATCGCGTATGGGCGCCCCGACGCCTCGGAGGAAGAGATCGAGCGGGCGGCCCGCGCCGCCCACGCCCACGACTTCATCGAGCAGCTCCCCCGACGGTACGACACGGTGGTGGGGGAGCGGGGCACCGAGCTCTCGGGAGGACAGCGGCAGCGCATCGCCATCGCCCGGGCCATCCTCCGGGACCCACCCATCCTGGTGCTGGACGAGGCCACCAGCGCTCTGGACACCGAGTCGGAGCGGCTGGTGCAGGACGCCATCGAGCGGCTCCTGGAAGGTCGTACCGTCTTCGTCATCGCCCACCGCCTCTCCACCGTCCAGAAGGCGGACCAGATCCTGGTGGTGGAGGAGGGACGCATCGTGGAGCGGGGTGACCACACCTCCCTTCTGGCGCGTGGGGGCGTGTACCGCCGGCTCTACGAGCTCCAGTTCGAGGATGGAGTGGCGGAACCCGACGCCGCGCCGACGTCTGCCGAAGCGACGTGAGCGAGAAGCCTCTTCAGCATCGGTTGGAATACGGGCTCTTCCGTCTGCTGTCGGCCGTTCTCCTCGTCCTCCCAGAAGGGGTGGCGCTGCGGCTGGGCTCCGTCCTGGGGTGGTCGGTGGGTTCGGTGCTCCGCATCCGCCGCGCCGACGTGGAGCGGAACCTGGAGGTGGCCTTTCCGGAGCGCCCTCCGGCGTGGCGCCGGCGCGTGGCCCGGGCCAGCTACGTCCACCTGGGCCGGGAGGCGGTGGCGCTCTTCCGTCTGGCGGGGATGAGCCCGACGGACGTGGTGGCCCGCACCGAGATCCGGGGCCTTGAGGCCCTCCAGGGGGCGGTGCAGGAGGGGCGGGGGGTCGTTGTCGTGACCGGCCACCTGGGGAACTGGGAGATCGGGGGCGCCGCGCTGTCTGCCCGGGGGCTTCCCGTGGACGCCGTGGCCAAGGGGATGGCGAACCGGCGCTTCGACCGCGATCTCATCGCCACACGGGAGCGCCTGGGGATGCAGGTCGTGGACATGGGCCATGCCCACCGCGAGGTCCTGCGGTCCCTGCGCAGGGGACACGTGGTGGCGCTGGTGGCGGACCAGAACGCCCACAAGAGCGACGTGTTCGTCCCCTTCTTCGGCCGCCTCGCCGCGACCCACCGAGGTCCTGCGGTGTTCGCCCTCCGGTCCGGAGCGCCCGTCTTCGTCGGGACGTGCATCCGCCGGAAAGGGTCACCCCAGCGGTACGTAGTGACATTGGAGCCGCTGCAGGTGAAGGTCTCGGGAGACGCGGACCGGGACGTCGTCGCCGTTACGGCGGCCCACACGGCTCTTCTGGAGGAGGCCGTGCGCGCCGCGCCGGAGCAGTACTTCTGGCAGCACAAGCGTTGGAAGACCCGCCCGCCCGAGGAACCGGCTCCAGGGGGGCCGGTATAAGGAGCCTGGCCGGTGGCGTCCCGGGGCCGGAGGCCCCGCCGGGCGGCGCCGGCCGGTGTACATCGGAGCCCGACCTGCCCTGCTGAAGACCACACGAACCGAGCGATCTCTTGATCTACGTCTGCATCCCCGCCCATAACGAAGAGGCCACCGTCGGCGTGCTCCTGTGGAAGGTGCGTCGGGTCCTCGGCGAGTTCGGGCGAGACTACAAGATCGTGGTGCACGACGACGGCTCCACGGACCGGACCGCAGAGGTCCTGGCCCGCTACCGGCGCAGCCTGCCCCTCACCATCCTCACGTCGGAGGAACGCATCGGGTACGCGGCTTCGGTGGAGCGGCTGCTTCGCCACGCGGTGGAGGTGGCACCGTATCCGAAGCGGGACTGCGCCGTGGTGCTGCAGGGTGATTTCACGGAGCGTCCCGAGGACGTGGTGGGTCTGGTGAAGATCCTGGAGGGCGGCGCTGACATCGTGGCCGGTGCCCTGGCGCCGAGCCACGAGCACCCGGTACCCAGGCCCGTCCGGCTGGCGCGACGCTTCGGACGACTGGTTCTGGGCGGCGCGTGGCGCTCCGCCCCCGTGTCGGATCCGGTGAGCGGGCTTCGCGCGTATCGGGTCATCGTCCTCAAGAAGGCCTTCAGGGATCTGCCCGACGACGGGCGGCTCGTGGATGGCGACGGATGGGCCGCCAACCTGGAGCTTCTCCGGGAGCTGGCGCCCCATGCCCGGCGCATCGCCGAGGCACCCCTGGAGCCCCGCTACGACCTGCAGGTACGGCCCTCCCGCTTCCAGGCGTTCAAGACCGTGCTCTCCCTGGCGCGCCTGCGGGGTGGCACCCGCTGGCGCACCCTCGACCCCGAAACGGCGTGATGGTTCGTTCAGGGGTCCTCGCCCTCCTCCTCTCGGCCGCTGCGGCCCTCCCCGGGCTGGTGGCGGGCCAGAACGGTCACGTGGAGGCACAGGCGCGCTTCGACTCCCTCGCCGCGCTCTACCCGCCCGAGGTCAGCGCCGCCCCGGCGCCGTTCGGACCCGGCGAGCGTCTCACCTACAAGGTCAAGGTCGGGATCTTCTCGGTGGGCGAAGGTTCCATGACCATCGCCGATGTGGACACGGTGCGCGGCCACGAGACCTACGTGGCCCGCATGTACATCGACGGGGGGCTGGGTCCCGCCAAGGTCCACGACGCCCACGAGTCCTGGTTCGACGTGCGCAACCTGGTCAGCTGGCGCTTCATCCAGAACATCCAGGAAGTCAACTACAAGAGCTTCCGCCACTATGAGTTCTACCCTGAGCGGAACACGTGGGAGCGCACCGACAACGGCGAGTCGGGTGCCCTGGGCTCCACGCTGCCCCTGGACGACATCGCCTTCATCTACTACGTGCGCACCCTTCCGCTCGAGGTCGGGAAGACCTACACCCTGAACCGGTATTTCAAGTCGGAGGGCAACCCGGTCGTGGTGAAGGTGGAGCGGCGGGACGAGCGCAAGACCGATGCGGGCAGGTTCAAGACCATCGTGGTGAAGCCCATCATCCGGACCAAGGGGCTCTTCGGGCAGGGTGGGGATGCGGAGCTGCACTTCACCGACGACGACCGTCGGATCCTGGTGTACCTCAAGTCGAACATCCCGGGCTTTCCCGGCTCGCTGACGCTGCACCTGAAGAAGATCGAAGAAGGGGTGCCCCTCCAGCCTGCGGTGCGGGCTCGGTTCGAGGCGCGCCTCACGGGGGAGCACGCCGAACCGCCGGACACCGCGTCGTGGCCGTGAACATGAGACGCCTCCGCCTGCGGGCGGTCTGGCTCCTCGTCGTCCCCTTCCTTTGGCTGTCCCGCCCCACCCCCCGCCTTCTGGCGCTGGGTGTCGTCCTGGGTCTGGCGGGTCTTCTCGTTCGGGGATGGGCCGCTGGCACCATCCACAAGGAGAAGGAGCTCACCACCACCGGGCCCTACGCCTTCACGCGGAATCCACTGTACGTGGGGAGCTTCCTCCTGGGGCTGGGCATCACCGTCGCGGGCGGCCACTGGATCTGGCCCGCCATCTTCCTGGTGTTCTACCTGGGCGTGTACGGCCGGACCATGGTGGGCGAGTCCCAGCTTCTCACCGATCTCTTCCAGGATCGATACCGGCACTACGCTACCCACGTGCCCACCTTCCTGCCGCGGCTGACACCCTACCGGGCGCCGGGCGGGGAGGGCGGGGGCTTCACCTTCGCCCAGTATCGGCGCAACCGGGAGTGGGAGGCGGCGCTGGGCGCCCTGGCCGGGTTCGGGTTCCTGGCCGCCAAGACCTGGTTGTTCTGAGACGCGGCCACGGGCGTGGCGGTAAGGGAGCCGCTCCTCGGCGCGGCTCCGGACCGTTGGCAACCCGTGCCCGGCAGACGGTCAGCCCGGCCGGTGTGGTGGAAAAGGATGTGGGCGGACAACGTATGAAGGAGGCACGATCATGCGCCCCGGTGACCCATCCTCTTGCCTCCTGATCCCGTGACCTCCAATCCGCGACGTGCGGCCCTGGCCGCCCTGGTTGTTCTCGCTTCCCTCATGGAGGCGTGCGGCGGCACCGATCCCGTGGGGTACGACTTCGGCAAGGCCGAGGGGGAGGGTGAGGTAGGGGTGTGGGTTCATTCCGGGCTGTACAACCGGGAGTACACCCTGCACACGCCGCCCGGGATGGACGAGGGCGGCAGCTACCCGCTCCTGGTCTTCCTCCACGGCGCCGGCGACACGGGCGAGGGCTTCGAGCGGAGGCTTCGCGCCGACGCGCGCACGGACGCCGCGGGGTACATCACCGTGTATCCCGACGGCATGGAGGGCACATGGGCTCCGGGGTGCGAAGACTGCACCCCCGCGAGCGTGCTGGGTGCCGACGACGTCGGCTTCCTGGAGACCCTGGTGCGTCAGCTCGCAGGCAGCCTGCCGGTGGACACCACACGCGTCTATCTCGCGGGGTATTCCCAGGGCGGCTCCCTCGCCCAGTTCTACGCCTGCACGGCGAGCCTGCCGCCGGCGGGCATCGCCGTGGTGGCGGCGCTGCTCTATGTCCGCGTGGCGGACGGCTGTGCCCCGGCCGCACCGTTCCCGGTGATGATCGTCCACGGCGACGCCGACCCCGTCTCCCTCTTCGGAGGCTTCGGCCCCCGGGCGCCGGTGCTCTCCGTGCCCGACATGGTCCAGCGCTGGTTGGACCTCCTGGCATGCAGCGACACGGCCCAGACGGGCTTCCTGCCCGATACGGCGGGAGACTACACCACCGTCTCCACCTTCCGCTTCGGCGGCTGCGTCGACGGCACGGTCGTGGCGTTCGACCTCATCTCCGGAGGCGGGCACACCTGGGCCGGCGATACGGGACCCTGGCCCTCGTTCACGGGGAACCACAGCCGGAACCTGGACACCACCGGGGAGATTCTGGACTTCTTCGGCGAGATGTCGGGCCGCTGACCGCCTACCCCGCGTCGTGGATCTCCCGGGCCGCCCGCAGCCCCGAGGCCAGCGCACCCTGCATCCACCCGCGGTCGGACGATGCGTGCTCGCCGGCGAAGTGCACCCGTCCTTCTGCGGCGCCCACGGCCGTGCCCAGCGCGTCGTCCTGGGCCGAGGTGGGGGCGGCGTAGGCGCCCCGGGACCACGGGTCCTCCTGCCACGAGTGCGACGTGGCCTCCAGTACGTGGTTCCCCACCCCCGGGAAGACGTCCTCCCAGTGGTCCAGCACAGCCTGGACGCGCGCGTCCCTCTCCAGGGCGTCCAGGGCCAGCGCCCGGTTGCCGCGAACGTACGAAAGGAGGACGCCCTCGGGGCCGGACAGGTCCCAGGTGGGGTGCCAGAGCTCCTCGGGCCAGTCGGTCAACGCCCACCCGTTGAGCCCGTCGTCCTCCCAGAAGCGGCGCTCGAATTGGACGAAGACGCGCGTGGACGGCTGGTAGAAGAACCCACCGGCGGCAGCCGCCGCCTTCTCCTCCGAGAGCGGCGGGGCGAAGGCGATCCGGTCCAGCACCGTGAGGGGCACGGTGCACAGGACCCGGTCGGCGTCCAGGGAGGACCCGCCGGCCCGGACCGTGACGCCTGCGGCGTCCTGGGTCACGGCGTCCACCGGTGTGGAGAGGCGCACGCGCGATCCCAGGGCCCCGGCGATAGAGAGGGGCAGCGAGTCCGTGCCCTCCCGGATCTTCACGTAGGCAGCGTGGTCGGCCCGGAAGATCTCCGGCTCGACCGTCCACCGGAGGCCGCCCTGGATCTCGACGTAGAGACCCCGGTCCGGATAGAACGGGTCCGTGGCCAGGGCGAAGTGGTCGGCGTACCCCAGCGTGAGGGCGTGGGTCGGCAGGATGCGCGCCGCCCCGGCTTCGGCGAAGTGACCCCGCGCGAAGGGAGCGCGAAGCGTGAGGATCCTCCCTCCCACGCGTTCGCGGGCTTCCAGGACCGTCACGTCGTGGCCGGCCCGGGCCAGCTCGTAGGCCGCCACCAGCCCTGCCATGCCGGCGCCGATGACCACCACGCGCCGGGGCGGGCGGCCCGGCTGCAGGACGTGGCCCGGTGTCCCGGACGCGGCGTCGGGACCCACCGGATCCCCGCAGGCGCCGAGAGCGAGACCGCCCAGCGCCAGCCCGGAGGTTCGGATGAAGTCGCGTCGGGAGAGACGACGCGGCACAGATACGCCCTACCGCTTCCGGATGGGCGGGCGGGACCACGCGACGACCACGCCGCACGCGCCGCTGACGGAGAAACGCCCCGGGACCTGGGTCGCGCGAGCGTAGATCTCCAGACCCTCCAGGTTCTCGATGTCCACGAGGTCCTCCCACGGCGGACGGATCACCGTGCCGTCGAAGATCAGCGTGGGGGCGCACAGGGCCCTCCCGTGACTGCGAAGCAGCACGTGCTCCTTGCCGAAGACGTCGGAGCGGATGCTCACGCCGGCTACGTAGCGCAGCACGTCGGGGATGTCGTCCACGCCTCGCAGCTCCAGGATGTCCCTGCGGGTGAGGAAGGTACCCTGGCTGCTCCGCATGCGTGTGTAGAAGCCCTCGGTCTCCAGGAGCGTCGGGGGCCGGCGGACGTCCACGCTCAGAGAGTCCACGGCCAGGGGGTTGAGCACGAGCCGGATGGTGACGCGCACGCGCTTCCCCTCTTCGACCTCGAGGGGCGTGCTCACGGCGGCGTAGTACCCCAGCCCGCTGGCGTGGAGGACGAACGTACCGGGCTGGTCCAGATGCACCGAGAAGTCCCCCGCGGCGTCGGTCACGGTGCTGGCGACGACGGCGCCGGCCTCGTCCAGAATCACGACGTCGGCGAAGGAGATGGGACGGTCCGTGTCGGCTTCGCGGAGGGCGCCGACCACCTCCTGGCCTCCCGCCGGGGAGACGTTGGTGGCGAGAGCCGCCACGAAGAGGAGGGGCCAGGCCGCGCGCCTCACGAGTACGCGTCCCGATGCACCCCTCTCACGGCTCGCCCCGAGGGCTCGTTGACGTTCTGGAACGACGCGTCCCAGGCCAAGGCTTCGGGCGTGCTGCACGCCACCGACTTGCCGCCGGGGACGCACATGGCCGCGGAGGGCAGAGGAAAGAGCTCGTCGAAGATCGAACGGTACAGGTAGGCCTCCTTCGAGTCCGGCGTGTTGCGGGGAAACCGGAAGTGGGCGTTCTCCATGTCGCGGTCCGACACCCGGGACG
>JASFRY010000213.1:0-7258 GCA_050114675.1 Gemmatimonadota bacterium
CAAGGACGCATGGGCCGCCTCTTCCTGGGACGCCTCCGCGGCGGCTACCCTGCTCGAGGTAGCCCGTAGGATCGCCGGAACGCCGACGAAGCGGTCGGTGATGTTCGCCATCTTCATCGGGCAGGAGAGCGGAATCTGGGGCTCGCTCCATCTCCTCACCCACGCTCCCCTGCCGCCCGGCGCCATGGTGGCGGCAATCCATGTGGGCACGGGAGATCTTCCAGAAGGCTTGGCGTCTTCCGTCCGGGCTCTCGCTTCCCCTCCGGGATTCGCACGCGAGGTGGAAGGCGCCGCCCGGCGCCACGATGTGGAGGTGCGTGCCGCATCCGACGCGCCAGGCACGTTCAAGGGGACCCCCGCCGGCGTGGCGTTCGATGCGGGTCTCCCTTCCATGTTGATCACCATTCGTGGTTCCCGCGGGGCATGGGGATCATGTGACCGGAGGTCCGACTGCGGCTGTCTGGTGGAGGCGACCCGCCTGGTGCGCTCCCTCGTCGACGCGACGGCGAACGGACGGCGGATCGAGCGCAGCTCCCGCACAAGCGCTGAGCGTGACACCCGTCGGTGAGCGACGCGGACCGTTCTCGAGGCCCGGCCTGTCCCGGAGACCCGGATCCAATGGACAGGGCAGGGTGTACTGCAGGGTCACGACGAAGTGCATCACCGGGGCTGGGGAAGACGTGGGTGACGCCGCCCGTTCGTCGTCAGTTGGAGGGCTGCGCGTCACGAGGACTGGGGGGATGCTCGCACTGCACGTCCTCGGAGGGTTCGAGGCCGTTCTCGAGGGCCACGAAGTCACCGAGCTCAGCGCGCAACGCAGCCGTGCGGCGTTGCTGGTGTTCCTGGGCTTGGAGGGCTCGACGACCCGCGACGCGGTCGTGGGTGTCCTCTGGCCCGAAAGCGACCCGCAGAAGGCACGGCATGCGCTGAGCCAGACGCTCCACAGGCTCCGTGGCGCCCTCGGAGAGGACTGGCTGGAGACCGAGGGTGAGCGACTGTCGGCCACCGCCGACGTGGAGGTCGATGCCCGCGCCTTCGAGAGCCTCGTCGCCGCCAAGGAGTACGAGCAGGCCCTCGCCTTCTACCGGGGAAGCTTCCTGTCCGGCTGGTTCCTGGCGGACAATCCCGTCTTCGAACGCTGGGTCGACCAGCAGCGGGCCCGATTCGAGCGCCTGCACCGCCTCGCCCGGCACGAGGCGATCCGGATCCGTCGAGAGCGGGGAGATCTCCCTGCGGCACTTCACCTGGCCCAGGCCTGGGCAGAGATCGATCCACTCGAGGACGAGGCGCAGCATCGGCTCATCGAGCTGCTCGCCGAGAGCGGGCGCCGGACCGACGCGCTCACCCAGTTCGACATCTATGCACGTCTCCTCGACGAAGAGGAGCTCTCTCCGCTGGACGAGACCCTGCAGCTCGTCGCGCGCCTCCGGCAGGCCTCCGACCTGGGTCCCCTGGAGGACATCGATGAAGGCACGACCTTCCGGGATTCACCGGTGACGGACGCGAGCGTATCGGCGGACACGAGCGACTCCGCCGACGCGGAACCTGCGTCGGCAGCTCCCCACCCTGACGATTCCGGCTCGGGACGACCCTCGCGCAGCCCGTGGCACGTCAGCATACCCAACTGGTCGAGGCTGGCCGCTCTGACCGTGGTTTCGGCGGCGACCATCTCGGCGGCCGTGATGGTCGGCCGGGAGCTGTCGCCCAACACTGGCGACCTGGCTGCCGCCCTGCCGCCCGGGGCTCGCGTCATCCTCGCCGATTTCGGAAACGACACCAGGGACTCCCTGACCGCCGGTGTGGTCACCGAGGCGCTGCGTATCGATCTGGAGCGCCACCTCCACTCCGCCCTGGTGGACCCGGCGGAGGTGGCCCGTGTCCTGTCCCGCATGCGCCGGAGTCCCTTGACGACGCTGACCGGAGACGTCGCGCGGGAGTTGGCCCTGCGGGCGGGCATCCCGGCAATCATCGACGGGAGGGTGGGTGCCGTCGGATCCGGCTTCGTCCTGTCGGCCTGGATCGTCGCATCCGACGACGCACACGTCGTCGACGCAGCCCTGTCCACCGCGCGGGACTCCACGGAGCTCATCGACGCCATCGAGAGCCTCTCGCTCCAGCTCCGCGAGAAGATCCAGCCTTCGCTCGCGCCGCTCTCCCCGCCTGCACCCTTGGCACAGGTCACGACGTCTTCGCTGCAGGCGCTGCGCAAGTACGGTATGGCCACACGGATATGGCGAGACGAGGGGAACGCCCCTCGTGCCCTGCACCTCCTGGATGAGGCCATCGCGCTCGACAGCACCTTCGCCATGGCATATCGCAGGCGGGCCACCATCCTCATGAACCTCGGGGGCGACCGGAACGGCTGGATCGAAGCGCTCAAGAGCGCCTACCGATATCGCGACCACCTGAGCGAACCCGAGCGGTATCTCACCATCGCCAGCTATCACCAGACCGCCACGGGCGACCTGGAAGAGGCGATCCGGGCATACGAGGAGATCCTCGCGCTGGACTCGGCCAACGTTTCCGCCCTCAACAATCTGGGCGTCCTCTATCGCGATGTGCGCGACTACCGCCGGGCCGAGGCCGCACTGCGCCAGTGCGTCGCCGCCGACTCGCTCGTCCTCACCTGCGGGATCAATCTCGCAGGTGTCGTGAGCGCGCTGGGTCGGCCGGCCGAGGCTCGTGCCATCGTCGAACGCACCATCAGTCGCTTTCCGGACAACCCCTTCGCCGCTGCTCAGCTCGGGCATCTCGCCGTGAGGGAGCGGGACTACGCGGGCGCCGACACGTTGTACGCGGGGCTCTCGCGATTCGACCTGCCGCGACCGGGCCTGCTGGAGGTCTGGTTGGCCCGACTCGACATGGTGCGAGGTCGTGTGATCGAGGCCCGGCACCATCTCGATGCCGCGCGCCGCCTGGGGCGGGACTCGGATCCACCAGCCGTCGCCCGAGCCCTCGTCGAAGGAGCCTGGATGGAGCTGGAGATCAGCGGTGATACCGCGCGCGCCATCCAGGCGATGGAAGACGCGCTCAGGGATCCAGCGCTGGTGAACGCGGATCCCGCGGACATGCCGTACCTCGAGGTTGCCGACTTCTTCGTCGACGCGGGACGCTCCGACCGCGCGACCGCCTTCCTGGAGACGTTCCTCTCCGAGGTCCCCGCCGAGTACCGCTCACCGGCAGATCGATGGCTCTACGTGATCCGGGGTCGGTTGGCCATGGAGGAGGGCCGGCTCGAGGAAGCGGGTGAGGCATTCGTCGCGGCCGACGCTGAGCCCGGGGACCCTCTCGTCGTCCTCCAGTACTTCGGTCCGCTGCACGTTCGAGCAGACCGTCCGGACTCCGCCATCGTCGCCTACGAGCGGTACCTGTCCGCCGAGAGCATCGGTCGTTTCTCCTTCGACGCCCTGCTTCTCCCCGGCGTGCTGCAGCGACTCGCCGAGCTCCATGAAGCCGCGGGACACCGGACCCGGGCGGCAGACTACTACAACCGGTTCGCCGATCTGTGGAGCGGAGCCGACCCAGCGTTGCGGTCTCGAGCCGAGCACGCCCGGCGGAGGGCTCGGGATCTGCTGGACGGCGGCGCCCCCAACGTCCCCGGGACACAGGCCCCCGGCAACGCTGGGAGTCCTTTCAACCTCGGGTCCTGACGAGGATGGCGCCCGCCACATGCCCCTCGCCGAAGCGGGCCGTGGCCCTGCGGGCGTCCATGAACTCGAGCGACCGGATGTCCGTGGTCGAAATGTCCCGCAGCGCTTCACGGTTGCCCATGCGCACACCGTCCAGGTAGACCACGACATCGGTGTCCTGAGAGAGGCTCGTGTTGCCTCGTTTGCGCAGCCAGATGGGACGGAGCTTCTGGACGAGATCGTACGCCGAGGACGGTCCGGCCTCGTCGATCTCGGCGCGCGTGATGAGGTTGGCGCTGGGGCGCGCAGCGCCTGGTGACGCCGCCGGGGCACAGGCAGCCAGAACGAGCACGGCGAAGAGCACTGCAGCCTTAGGCAGTGAGGACGGCATGGGATCCCCCCCTTTTCACATGGATCGCGGCGGGGCAGAACGCCGATCACCTCAAGATACGTTGGTCGGTGTGTCTCGTGTCAGACGTTGCGGGAGATGTTCGTGGACGGCGCTCACCGTGGCGGAGCCAGGAGCAACGGTCGAATCACGGCGAGGCCGCGCCGCCGGATTCGGGCCCCTGGACCTCGGAAAGCGGGAGGGTCACGCGGAACTCGGTGCGGCCCGGGCGGGAATCGAAGTCGATGTCTCCACCGCGCCTCCTCAGGTGCACACGCGCGATATCCAGGCCGAGACCCGTGCCTTCCCCCGGCTCCTTCGTGGTGAAGAAGGGATCGAAGACCCGGTCGCGGTACTCCGGTGGGATGCCGGGCCCGTCGTCGATGACGCGCACCACCAGCGCACGGCCCTCCGGCTTGGCAGTGACCGACACGCTCCCTCCCCGGTCGACGGCGTCAAGGGCATTGTCGAGGATGTTCATCCACACCTGCTCGAGCTCGCCTCCAACGGCCTGCACCCGGGGGAGTCTCGGCGCCACCTCGAGCTTCAGGCTGACCGACTTGTCCCGGGCCTTGTGGCCCAGGACCATGAGCGTGTCCCGTAGGCCCTGCTCCACATCGAGAGGCTCGGCTACCGGAGCCCGATCCATGTGGGTGAGCCGCTTCATGGCGCTGACCAGCTCGGAGATCTTCGACCCGGCGCGCTCGCTCTCGGCGGCCAGCATGCGTACCTCGCAGCCGGCCGCCACCCAATCCAGGGCGGCGTCCAGGGCCGCGCCCTCCAGGTAGCCCGAGAACGCGTCGAGCGCGTCCAGCGTCACCGAGGTGTCCGCCAGCGCATCCACGGCCGAGCCGTCGGCGCCGTGCGCCTCGAGCCACTCGGCGATCTCGTCCTCCCGGTCTGCACGCTCGAGGGGAGACAGCGACACCGTGGGCGGCCGTCGCATGCACGCGTCGCGAACCCTGTCAACGGCATCGAGCTGTTCAGGGGTGAGCCCGACCCGTGCCAGATGCCGCGCCGCACGATCCGCCTCGGCCATGCTGGACTGAAGCAGCCTCGCGCTCCGGGCCACGGCCGACGCCGGGTTGTTCAACTCGTGGGCGAGCCCGGCGGAGAGCTTTCCCAGGGAGACCATCTTCTCGTCCTGCAGGTCGCTGGCCTTGAACACACGCGCCCGGTCGATCATCTCGTGCACGCACACAGCCGTGATGGCCGGGCACTCGCGGATCAGGTCGGGAAAGTGGGTCGGACTGAGCGAGATCATCTCCAACGCCGTATCCGCGATCGTCTCCCCCGTGGCGGCGCCCATGCGGGAGAATGGAAGGAGGCCGGTCACGTCGCCGGCCTGCCATCCCATGATCTTCCGAGCGCGGCCCCCACGGTCTCGATGCACGGAGAGGCTCCCGCTGAGCACGACCTCGAGGCCGTACTCGCCCGAGTCCCACTCGTATCCCTTCCGGATGATGACCTCGCCGGGTTGGAACCGGCGAAAGACGCCGCGGGCCGCGAGCCAGGACAACTCGGTCTCGGGCACCCGCGCCAGGGCGCGGTGCCGCCGCAGGCGCTCGGCCAGGTCGAGGGGAGGGTGCTGGACGCTCATGGCGATCCATTGTAGGAGGGCGCCGCGTCCTCCGCCACGACGCCCGGGACGCCGGACGCTCGACGGAATAGCGTGACCCGGGCCGCCGCTTGGGTGACACGGGCGTCTCGCGGACGGCGTGGACCTCGGGGAACGCGTCGTTCCGACACCGGGGCCCCGGTGGGGATCAGCCGGAGGATTCGTGGTAGATGAGCATCTGCACCTTCCACACGCCACTCTCGGTGCGCGTGAAGACGTAGGTGTAGCGGGTCGCCTCGTCCTGTCGGGTGGCGGTATGCTGCCCGGTCTCGTCATACAAATTCCGAAGGAACGAGTCCCCCTCGATCCGTACCGTTTCCAGCCGGATCCCGCCGGACGGGTAGTAGCGGTTGCAGTACAGATGTCCCAGGGACCACGCCAGGTCTCCGTCGACGCGTGAGTGGACCTCCCGTGTCACGCAGTCCTTGATGACGGGTGGGTTCGCTCTGAGGACCGTCGCAGCCATGGTCTCCCGGCCATAGCGGAGCTGGAAGGGGGACCTGAAGAACGCATCCGGCTGGAGCATGGCGACCATGCCATCCAGATCGTTGGCGTTCCAGGCGTCGTGGAACGCATGCACCAGGGAGTCGGTCAGCGTCGTCGGCCCCTGTGCCTGCGTGCCGACGGCCTGGAACAGCATCCACGCGAGGGCGCCGAGCGGCATCTTGAGCATGGGCCGCAACATGACCCCATATCGCTGGACGCGCTAACCGCTCACGGCTGAACCGCCGGGAGCACGCCGTTCACCAGCACGTCGATGACGCCGCTCCACTGGGCTCCGGCGTCGGTCCACGAGAGGCCACGCCAGGTGCTCGTCGCGACTGCGACGAGATCGAGGTCCGGCGACACGAGAATGAACTGACCGGCGTAGCCACTCGCGAAGTAGAAGTCCCGGCCCTGTCCGTGACCGACCCACCACAGGTAGCCGTACCCCGGGCCGAAGCTGGACACGCCATTCGTCGAGACGTGGGCGCTCGTGGACGCTCGGACCCAGGACGTGGGAACGACCTGGACGCCTCCCCAGGCACCCTCCCGGAGGAAGAGCTCTCCGATCGTCACCATGTCCCTGGGGCGGAGATGAAGGCCCATCCCACCCGTGTAGTACCCACGCTCGTCGGTCCACCACTCTGCTTCGGTGATGCCCAACGGTCCGAACAGGAAGGTCTTGGCGAAGTCGAGGGCGGGCATCGCCGTGGCCTCCGCCAGGACCACCGCCAGGAGATGCGTGCATCCGGTGTGATAGTGGAATGTCTCCCCGGGAGCGGTCTCCCACGGGAGGTCGAGCACGTACTGGATCATGTCCGGCGAGCTTACCCATTGTCCGTACTGCCCACCCCCATCGAGCTCGTGCCACTCCAGGCCGCACGTCATGGTCAGGAGATTCCGGATCGAGATCCGCCCCTTGTCCTCCGGAAGGCTGTCGACCAGGGGAGGGAGGAAATCCGCCAGCGTCTGGTCCAGGCTCTCCAGGTCTCCCCGGGCCAGGGCGATCCCCGTGAGGATGGACACGATGCTCTTGGTCACCGACCAGACCTGGTACAGCGAGTCGGCAGGTGCCCCGCGGAAGTACTCCTCCGAGATGAGCACTCCGTTCCTCTGGACCAGCAGGCTCTGGATCCCCGG
>JASFRY010000214.1:0-7257 GCA_050114675.1 Gemmatimonadota bacterium
TCTGGATGGCCGGCGCCAGGACATCGGCCAGGGACAGCGTGCCCCACTCGGCCAGCATGGTGAAGAGCCCGCCGGGCGTGCCCGGCGTCACCATGGCGTCCACGCCGTACTCGGGGGGATAGCGCATTCCCTTGCTGCGGAAGTACTCGGCCGTCGCCCCGGTAGGGGCCACGCCCAGGGCGTTGATCCCGATGACCTTCTTCTGGACGGGATCGTAGATGAGGGCCTGGGTCTCGCCGCCCCAGGAGAGCACGTCCCACATGGTTGCACCGGCGGCCAGCATGGCGCACGCCGCGTCCACGGCGTTGCCGCCCTTCTCGAAGATCATGGCGCCGGCCGTGGCCGACATGGGCTTGCCGGTGATGGCGACCCAGTGCTTGCCGTGGAGCACGGGCTTCTGGGTGCGCTGGGCGTGGAGAGCGGACGGAGCCGCGGCCAGGGTGGCGGCCGCCGCACACACGGTGAGGATGCGCTTCATGGAGTCCTCCGGAGGAAAGCCGGCGGCCAAAGTAGCCGCCACCCTCCCGGGGCTCAATCCTCGTACGTGCGGGCCTTCCTCAGGTGCTCGAGGGCGGGGGAGAAGCCGTCCATGCGCTCCGCGGACCAATCGGCCAGAGGTGACTCGGTCTTGCCCCAGTCCAGCGCCCGGGCGCGGCACGCCGCAGCGTAATCGCAGAAGCGGCAGTCCCCGCCGTCGTCGGTAGGGACGAACGTGCCGGCTCCGACCCCGTCCAGCAGCCGGTCCAACAAGCCCGCCACACCCTCGAGACGGAACCGATCGAAGCGCACCACCCGGTTCTCGCCCTTCCGTGTGGGAAAGTGGTACTCCCCTGCCACCACCTCCCGGGAGAGGAGCTCCTCCGCAACCATGGCGTAGAGCGCATGCTGCAGCCGTCTCCCTCCGTGGAAGGCCCCGGTTCCCCCTTCGTAGTCCCTCGGGGTGCCCGTCTTGTAGTCGATCACGTGGAGCCCCTGGAGATCCTCGTCCACCCGGTCCACGGCACCGCGCAGCCGTACCTCGCCCTCGGTGAGGGGGATGACCATGGGCTCGTCGTCGCCGAGACCGAAGCGCATCTCCAGCTTGACCCACGGCGCCCCGTGCTCCCGCACCATGCGCACGAAGGAGCGCACGTCTTCGGCAAGTCCCGCGAGCTCTCGCTGCCGCACTCCCTCCCCCGGGGCGGGCACCTGGGCCCGGGCGCGCTCGCCGTGGCGGGCCAGCACGTCCAGGGACAGCGCTTCGAAGCCTGCATCTGCGAGCGCCATCCCCCGTGCCTTGGCCTCCCGGAGGGTGCCCTCGAACACCGCGTGGAGCAGGCTCCCCCGCCGGAGGGCATCCAGCCATCGGTCGGGATCGAGCTCCGGATCGTCGGGTGGGTACAGGTGGAGCACGCCCTTGTAGAGATACCGGAGGGGACAGGTCCCCAGGTCTTCGAGGCGGCTGGCCGAGAGGACGATCTCCGGGTTCCGGCGCGGGTCGAAGACCTCGGGGCGAGGCTGGACCACGCCATGCCAGGGTCCCGCGGCCCCCGCGGCGCGTTCCATCTCGGCCGCCAGCCCCCCGTCCAACCGGGGGAAGGCGCCGCGGACCGCTGCCATGCCGTCCCGAAGGAGCCCTCGGTGCGAGAGCGCCTTCATCCACACGTCGTCGGTGTCCAGAGCCGGGGCGTCGGCGTGGGGCACCGCGCAAGCCACCGGGCCCAGCGCGCGGTGGAGGTCCTCGAAGGTGAGGGCCGGGTCCCGCTCCTCGAGTCGGAGAGCCTGGAGGAGGAGCGTCGACGGTGACACCTGGCGGGCCTCCGACGCGTTCCAGGCTCCGTAGCTGAACGTCACGGTGCCCCGCAGGCGCGCCAGCAGGGCCGAAAGGCGGAAGATCCGTTCGTGCAGCGTGTCCGCCGAGGTCGGGAGACGGCCGCCCAGGGCCTGGCGCTCCGCGTCTCCGAGGACGGGATCCTGGGTTCCGCCACCAGGGACCCGGTCCGCATCCAGCCCCACCACGAACACCGCCCGTCGACCGGTGAACCCGCCGTGCTCGAAGTCGGACAGGTGCAGATGCCCCCCGGCGGAGCTCCACGGCGCGCCGCCCTCGTCGGGACCCGCCGCTCCGGGCTCCGGCGCCCGGACACGGATCTCCAGGTGCCGGCGCAGGATGGTCACCGCCGCGTCGAAGTGGGTCCGGCGGTGAAGCGTGGCCTCGACCCGATCCAGAACGGCGAGGATCTGCTCCTTCGCGGCCGCGTCGGACCCCGTTCCCGCCGGCACCCGGCGGAGGAAGGCCCGCAACCCCCGCGCCAGCTCCGCCGGGGAGACGGGACCTCCGCCCTCACCGGCCCGGTCCGGCACCGACGGCGTGGCCTTCAGCGTGGGGAAGAGGATGGAGCGCAGCGCCTCGAGCTCCGCCCGCGTCCGGCGCACGCGTCGCTGGAACCCCTCCCGAGCCTCCCACTTCCCCGGCTCGAGCCCCTCCACAGCGGCCAGAGCCTCCCGAAGCTGGCTCCGGTACCGCAGCCTCCCCCAGCCGATGCGGAGGCCGCGGAAGCGCCGGGCCAGGTCGGCGGGCGCCAGAAGCTCCTTGCGGTGGCGGGGCGGACGCAGGTCACCGGCCTCCAGGAGGCGGCGGATGGGGGCGGCCTGGAAGCCTCCTTCGATCCAGTCCAGGTAGGCCCCCGTGGCCCGGCCGGGGCGCGTGCGCTCCACGGGAAGGCCGACCGCGAAGGTCACCGGGATCCGAAGCCGTGTGGCCAGGGCGTGGAGGGCCGACCCGTACGCCGTGGCGTCGGACGCGACGATCTCCACTTCGTCCCAGCGCAGCTCTCCGGCCACCACCCGGCGCAGCACTTCACGAAGCTCGTCGGTCACCGAAGCGGCCCGGAAGAGCGCAGCACGATCCACCTCGCCCCACGTCCCCGACGCCGGGGCGTCGTCCGGAGCATGAAGCCAGGAGAGCGTGCCTCCCGGCTCGGCGTCCCGCCAGAGCAGGGCATCCGGCGTCGGCAGGCGGATGACGGGGTCGGCGGGGAGCACCCGGGCGCCCCGGCCCAGGAGGGACGAGAGGAACCGGCCGGCGAGCCCCCGGGAGCCCAGACCGGCAACGAGGAGGACCTCGTCGGCGCCCAGGGAGGGGGGGATGCGGTCGGGCGTACGGTCGAGGGCCGCCAGGGCCAGCTCCAGGACCGTGGCCGTGTCCGCCCGGTGCCGCTCGCGCAGCAGCGTCTCGTACCGCTCCAACACCCGGGCGAGGAAGGAGCGCTTCCGCCGGTCTCGGAACGGGGCGCTACGCACGTCCCGCGGCGTGACCCCGGCCAGGCGAAGCCCCGTGACAGATCCGTGGACTGCCTCGCGGAAGCCCACCCCTTCGGAGAGCTCGCCGAAGCCCGCGTCCGGCCCCGACGCCAGAGCGCCGTCCAGCGCCTCGTCCAGGTAGGCCTGCTGGCCGAAGGGATCCAGGAGCTGAAGGCCCTCGGCGGCCATGGCGGGCCGGGCGATGCGAAGCGAAAGAGGTCGCGGCGTGGTGACCTCGAACCCGACCCAGCCGTGCCCCGCTCGCGCCACCTGGCGCAGGAGCTCGCGACCGGCGCCGAAGGTGGGCGCCACCACGAGCCTGCGATCGAGCGGGCGCTCGCGCGCCGCCCGGAGGAGCGCTGCCACGAGGCGGGAAGAGCGCAGGGACGTCACGAAGGGCCAGACTCCGGATTCGGATGCGAAGACCGCGCCAAGATAGAGGTGCCGGCGAGGTGGCGGGAGGCCATGGCGAAAATACGAGAGGGCTGGCAGCCGAAGCTGCCAGCCCTCTCCGCCACCGGAGGGTCGGACGTGCCCCGCGAGCGGGAGGGCCCGCGAGGGCGTCCATGGCGACGCAACCTACTTCGTTTTGTGGGGAAGTTCCCCACTCAACGTGTAGGGAAATGTAGCATGCTGGTGGTCAGGCGCAAGCGGAAGCGCCCGTCGAGTCGCCATGAGATGCATAAAGCCCCATTCTCAGAACATGGAAATCCAGTCTCTGGCCCCGGAGGAAGTGGCACGCTTCCGGGCGATCCGCTTGCGGGCCCTCCGGGAGGCGCCCGGCGCGTTCGGCACCCGGTTCGAAGACGCCTTGGGTTGGTCCCATGGGACATGGTCGGAGCTCTTCGCGGGACTCCATGCCTTCGTGGCCGTCGCCCGGGGGAAGGACGTGGGCATGGTGAGAAGCGCACCCGATCTCCAGGTCTCCACCGCCGCTCGCCTGGGCTCCCTCTGGGTGGCACCGGAAGCCCGGGGAACCGGGGTCGGCTCGGCCCTGGTCGACACCGTCCTGGCCTGGGCTCGCGACCGGGGCTTCACCGAGGTCCTCCTGGACGTGAGCGACGACAATGCGTTCGCCATCGCCCTCTACGACCGCATGGGCTTCGAGCCCACCGGCGTCGTGAGCGCCTTCCCGCCTCCCCGGGAGCACCTGGGCAAGCACCAGCGGCGTCTCGCACTCTGAGAGGCGGCAGGGGAGGCGAGGAGGGAAACGGGAGTCTCGGGAGCGCGGCGGAGTCGCCCCCCGGAACGCGACCGGGGGTTCCCGACCTCCCTGCGCCGCGGTGGAAGGGCACACCTGGTGCAGGAGGGAGGCCGGAAACCCCCGGTCGGGCCTGCGCCGCCGAAGATGGCGGCAACCCGCTACTTGACGAAGAGCATGTCCCGGTAGGTCGGGAACGGCCACAGGTCATCGGGGATGATCCGCTCCAGCCGGTCCACCACGTCCCGCACGTCGTTGAGCGCAGGGATGATGTTGGCGCGCATGTGCTCGGCCTTGCTGAACACCTCGTCCCCACCCAGCTCCTGGTTCTGCTCCGCCAGCACGGCCAGCGTCTCCGTGAGTCGGTCGATGAGCTCGTTGAGCTGTCGGGCGGTCTCCAGGATCCCCCGGGTCTGGAGCCCCAGGCCCTCCGCCCGCGAGGCCGACTCCAGGAGGTCGTTCAGGTACCGCGTCGCCGCGGGGAGGACCATGGTCTGGGCCATGTACTGGCCGGTCTCGCCCTCGATGTTGATGGTCTTGAAGTACTGGTCCACGTAGATCTCGTAGCGTGATTCCAGCTCACGATGGGACAGCACGCCGTACTTCTCGAAGAGGGCGGCGTTCTTCTCCGCCACCAGGTTCGGCAGTGCATCCATGGTGCTGCGCAGGTTCAGCAAGCTCCGGCGCTCGGCCTCGGTCACCCACTCCTCCGAGTAGTTGTCGCCGTTGAAGACGACGTGCATGAAGCCCTTGGCCTCTTCGGCCAGGAGGAGGCGCAGCGCCTCGTCGAAGGCCGTGCCCTTCTCCAGCGACGCCTCGAGCTTGTCGCACATCTCGTCGATGGCGTGGGCGACGATGGTGTTGAGCACGGTGGCCGGGAAGGAGATGCTCTGGGACGCACCCAGGGCCCGGAACTCGAACTTGTTGCCCGTGAACGCGAAAGGAGAAGTGCGGTTCCGGTCCCCGGCATGCTTGGGCAGTCGGGGAAGCACGTTCACGCCCAGCCCCATGAGCCCGCCGGCCTTGCTCGATCTGGCCTGGCCGCCGTTCTCCAAGATCTGCTCGAAGACGTCCTGGAGCTGATCGCCCAGGAAGGCCGAGATGATGGCAGGCGGCGCCTCGTTGGCGCCGAGGCGATGGTCGTTGCCCGCATGGGCCACGGCGGCGCGCATGAGGTCCTGATGCCCCGCGATGGCCTTGAGCACCGCCGAGCAGAAGAAGAGGAACTGCATGTTGTCGTGGGGCGTGTCGCCGGGCTCGAGCAGGTTCTGCTCATCGGTTCCGAAGGACCAGTTGAGGTGCTTGCCGCTCCCGTTCACGCCCTGGAAGGGCTTCTCGTGGAGGAGGCACGCGAGTCCGTACTTCCGAGCCACCCGGCGAAGGGTGGACATCATGAGCTGCTGATGATCGGCCGCCTGGTTGGCGTCCTCGTACACGGGGGCCATCTCGTACTGACCGGGTGCCACCTCGTTGTGCCGGGTCTTCAGCGGCACACCGAGCTTGTAGAGCTCCAGCTCCACCTCGTTCATGTATTCCAGGACCCGAGCCGGGATGGATCCGAAGTAGTGGTCCTCCATCTCCTGGCCCTTGGGCGGCCGGGTACCGAAGAGGGTGCGGCCGCACGTCACCAGGTCGGGCCGACGATAGAAGAACTCCTCGTCCACCAGGAAGAACTCCTGCTCCGGCCCCATGGTGGCCCGCACGGGGTTGGCCGGCTTCCCGAAGAGGGTCAGGGCCCGGCGTGCCTTCTCGTCCAGGGCGTGCATGGAGCGCAGCAGCGGCGTCTTCTTGTCCAGCGCGTCCCCGGTCCACGACGCGAACGCCGTGGGGATGCACAGGTACGCGCCGCTGGCTCCCTCCATGAGGAACGCCGGCGAGGTGGGATCCCACGCCGTGTATCCCCGGGCCTCGAACGTGGCGCGCAGCCCTCCCGAAGGGAACGACGATGCATCGGGCTCACCCTGCACCAGCTCGACGCCGCTGAACTCGGTGATGGCCCGACCGTCCCGGGTGGGGTGCAGGAACGAGTCGTGCTTCTCCGCCGTCAGGCCGGTGAGGGGCTGGAACCAATGGGTGTAGTGGGTTGCCCCCTTCTCCAGGGCCCACTCCTTCATGGCCACCGCTACCGCATCCGCCACCGACGGGTCCAGCTCCGTCCCGTTCCGGATCGTCGAGAGCAGCGCCTCGTATTGGGGCTTGGGCAGCCTCGACTTCATCTGGTGGAGTCCGAAGAGGTTCTCGCCGAAGACCTCCTCCAGGTCGATGCGGTTCTTCTCCTCCGGCGCGCCGTTGGCCGGAGAGGCGTACTTGGCGGCGGCCAGGATGTCGAAGCGTGGCGCGGTGCGGGTCATGGCGGCGTTCCTCTCGGGGAGTGGGTCGGACAAGGAACGAAGCTCGCGCGGCAGTCCTGGCCATACAATGGACGATAAGCTAAATATCATTACGCTAATGATTGTAGATTAATGGCTCTCCAGGAGCGCGTGGTGACCCACCTTCTGGGCCGGACTCGTGAGCTCGGAGCCCTGCGAAGGGCCATGGATCGGGCCGATCCGGGGTGGATCGTGGTGTCCGGGCTCCCCGGCGTGGGCAAGACGGCGGCCGTGGTGACGGCAGCCTCCGACTTCCCCCACGTCTACCATCGCGCCCCTCCCCTCCCCGACCCGGAGCAGCGCGCAGCCCTGGCCCACACCCTGGACGAGCACGCCGGCCCCGAGGCATCCGGCACCTCCCCGGAGCCCCTGCCCGGGGACAGCTCGTGGGAGGACGTCTTCCGG
>JASFRY010000215.1:0-7212 GCA_050114675.1 Gemmatimonadota bacterium
GTTGGTCATGCCCATGGAGAGCTCCGTCCCCACGCCTGGGTGCAGGGCGCGGACGGCCTCCAAAGTCTCTCGCAGACGCCGGAAAGTCGAGACCAGCGTCGCCTCGTCATCCACCAGGGGTGCCATGGTCATGAGGCCGTAGACCCGGAGATGGGGGAGCTCGGCGATCCGGTGGACCTCCTCCACCGCCTGTGCCGGTTCGAATCCCGCCTTGCTCTCTTCGCCGGACGTGTTCACCTGGACCAGGATCGGCACCTTGTCCCCCTCCCCGGACCCCATTCGATCGCCGGCCACCCTGGAAAGCCGCTCGGCCAGGCGGAGGGAATCCACCGAGTGGATCAGGTCCGCCAGCTCGATGGCTCGGGGCGCCTTGCGACGCTGCAGGTGGCCGATCATGTGCCACCGCGCTGCCGCACGTCCAAGCGCACCGACCTTCTCCTCCAGCTCCTCCACCCGATTCTCCCCCAGGTCCTCGAGGCCCGCCTCCAGCGCAGCGCGCAGCGCCTCCAGCGGATGTCCCTTTGTCACGGCCACGAGGCGCACGTCGTCCAGGCGCCGGCCCGCCGTTTCGGCCGCCCGGGTCATGCGCTCCCGCACCCGGGGCAGCGTGTCGGCCAGCCGACCGGCGTAGTCCGCGCCCAGCTCCAGATCCTCCGTGGCTCCGTTCACAGGGGCAGCAGCTCCTCCGTGCATACAAACAAAGAGGACCCCGCCGGAGCTCCGGCGGGGTCCTCCCGTCCTGTTGGACTCCCGGGCTCCGTGTTACCGGACCTGGAAGGTAATGGGGAAGGACACCCAGACGGGCACCTTCTTATCGCGGTTCAGAGCCGGCGAGAACTTGTAGATCTCGGCGACCTTGAGGGCTGCGTCGTCCAAGGCCTGGTGGCCCGAGGTCTGGTCGATCCGCGTGTCCTGCACCTTGCCGTTCTCGTCGATGAAGAAGTACACCCGGACGGTGCCGCCGATGCCGGCGTCACGGAGGAGCGGAGGATACTCCCGCTCCATGGCGCGCACCACCTCGTCACGGTTCAAGATGGACGGGGCCACCGTGAAGGGCGTGAACGTGGGCGCGGCCGAAATGTCCTGGGTCTTCTCCTCCGGCGGCGGGGGAAGCTCCTCCACCGGGTTTTCCTCGAACGTCGTCGGGGCGATGGTGATGTCCTCGTCGATGTCCGCCGAGGCGATCACCGGCGTCGCCGGCCGGGCGATGGACTTGGGTGGCGGCGGAATCTCGATCTCCGGCGGGAGCTCGATGGCCTCCAGCTCGTCGGGAGTGTAGGAGATGTCCTCCGCGGTCAGCTCCGGCCAGAAGGCGAACACCATGAAGTGCACCACCGTGGCCACGATCATGGAGCCCCAGAACCACGTTGAGAACGACTGCTTGAGCCGGTCGTTCGCCGTGGGCTGGACCTCGGCCGAGGGTACGGCTTCTGCTGCGCTCATCGTCTCTCCCTCTGCATCCGCTGCTCGAGCTTCGTGGCGAACACCACGCGTACCACGCCGGCTGCCACCAGCTCCTTCTGCAGCGCGTCCATGTAGTGGTAGGGCGTGTCACGGTCCCCACGGATGGAGATCACCAGGGCGCGGTCCGAGTTGGCGTACAGCGGAGCCACGACCTGCGACACCTCGTCCATGGAGTACTGCTGGTCGTTGATGTAGATCGTGCCGTCCTTCTGGATCCACACGTTCAGGATGTTCTTCGACTTCTCGTCGATCTTCTGCGCCGCCTGGGCCTCGGCCCAGTTGATGGGGCGCTCGCGGTCCGTCGGGAATACCGTCGTGACCATGAAGAAGATCAGGAGAAGGAAGGCAATGTCCGCCAGCGACGAGGAAGGGATCTCTTCCGACGCCTTGGACCGCTTCTCGAAACCACCTCTCTTCGCCATCCGTCACTTCTCCAGGATCTGAAGGGAGATGCGTTCGGCGTTCGCCAGATGCAGCGCGTCGAGTACGTCGATCATGTTCTTGTAGGGCGCGTCCGGGTCGGTCTTCACCGCGGCGATGAGATTGGGATTCTGGGCCACCTCCTGGCGCCACAGGCCCTCGATCTCCGCCGGGCGCATGACCTGCTCGTTGGTGCTCTCGCCCCGCTTCACCCGCACCGTGCCGTTGGGCTCGATGATCAGGTGGAGGATGTTCTTCTGGCTGACGGCTGCCTCTTCACCGGGCTCGGGGAGCACGATGGAGAGCCCCTTGTCCTTGGGGAACACCGTCGTCACCAGGAAGAAGATGAGCAGCAGAAAGGCGATATCGGCCGTAGAGGCCATCGGCACCTCGCCGCTCACCCTCGACTTCTTCTTGTCTAGAACTGCCATGTCTCGGGACCTCGGCTTTGATCAGAGGTACTGGAGAAGATCCGGAAATGTTCCTATTTGGCGGCCTTGATGATCTGGAGCTTTCCAGCCTTCTCCAGGTCCCACGCCAGGTTCAGGATCTTCTGGGCACCTTGCTCCATGTCGATGATGAGCTGGTCGACACGGGTGACGAAGAAGTTGTAGGCGATGTTCACCGGGACCGCGATGATCAGACCCGCGGCCGTGGTCAGCAGCGCCACCTTGATGCCGCCGGCCACCAGGCTCGGATCCACGTCGCCGGCGGCCTCGATGGCACCGAAGGCCAGGATCATCCCGGCCACCGTGCCGAGGAAGCCCATGAGCGGGGCCACGTTGGCGATGGTCGCGAGAATGACCAGGCCACGCTCCAGGAAGCCCAGCTCGATGGCTCCGGTCGTGGCTACCGCCTTCTCGATCTCACCCTGGGCGAGGCGTTGGAACCGGATGCGCCGGAGCCCCACCAGGAGAATGGCCGCCGCAGGCCCGGGAGTCCGGGACGCCACCTCGATGGCCTCGTCGAAGTTGCCCGCCAGCGCCTTCTCCTCGACCTCCTGGAGGAGATGCGAGGTCCCGTGGTGGGCCCGCCATAGCGTCCACGCCTTCGCGATGATGACGCCGAGGGCGATAAGGGAGCAGAGGACGAGGGGATACATCATCCACCCGCCGTCCGCGAAGAGCGACAGCAACTGATACTGAGTGCCCACGAAAGGCCGCTCCTATGATTCGTGTTCGCCCGGCAAGGCCAGGAACTGGGAAAAGACCCGCCGAATCTACGGCGGGTCGGACGAGCGTGTCAACGCGTCTCCGCAGCGCAAAATACGGCCAAGCCGTCAGACCTTTTCAGGCTTTGGCGGGTGCAGCCGCAAGGGAAGCATCGGCGTCGGGCAGGGCTCCCGCAAGGATCTCGCGCAACCGCTCCGGGTCCACGTCGCGCTCCAGCCGCCCGGATATGGCCACCGATACCCGTGCCGTCTCCTCGCTCACCACGATGACGACGGCGTCGGTCTCCTCGCTGAGGCCCAGCGCCGCCCTGTGGCGCGTACCCAGGGAACGGTCCGGAACCGTCGACTGGGTCAGCGGGAGGATGGCGCCAGCCGTCTGGATGACGTCGCCGCTGATGATGATGGCGCCGTCGTGCAGCGGCGAGTACGGCGTGAAGATCGTGGCGATCATCTCCGCCGAGACGCGTGCAGCGACGGGGCTCCCCGTCTCGGCGTACTCGTCGAGCCCCACGTCCTGCTCCACGGCGATGATGGCGCCCACCCGGGACCGCGACAGCCGTTGGACGGCGTCGACGATCTCGTCGGCCACGCGACTCCCCTCGAGCCGCTGGAACATCCGCATCATGCGGCTCCGGCCCAGACGTGCCAGCGCAGCGCGCAGCTCGGGCTGGAACACCACCAGTGCGGCGATGGCGCCGTACTGGAAGAAGGTCTCGAGAAGGGTGCGGATGAGGATGAGATCCAGGAGGCGCGCCACGCCGTAGATGAACGCCAGCAGCACCAGGCCCAGCAGGATCTGCATGGCCCGGGTCCGCTGGATCACCAGGAGGATCCTGTAGAGCAGGAAGGCCACCAGGAGGATCTCCAACAGATCCGTCCATCCCGGTCGGAGGAACACCAGCTGTTCCCACAGCCTGCTCACCGCACGCTCCCTTCCAGCGTAGACTCCTCTCTCTGGATCCGTTCACGGGCGATGGCCTCGGCCACGGCCAACGCCTGAACGACGGGCTCCACGTCGTGGACACGGAAGATCCGTGCCCCCTGAAAATATGCAGCCACGCAAGCGGCGAGGGTGCCGGCAAGGCGGTCCGAGACCGGTGTGCTCAGGACCGCGCCCAGGAAGCTCTTCCGGCTGGGACCGACGAGGATGGGAAGCCCCAGCGCCCGCACCGGGCCCAGGTCGCCCAGGAGGGCGAGAGAATGTCCGGCGCCCTTGGCGAAGCCGATGCCCGGGTCCACGACGAGAGCCTCGCGCTCGACCCCTGCGGCCAGGGCCCGCTCCACGGCCCGTCCCAGCTCGTCGGCCACCTCGCCGACCACGTCCGTGTATTCGGCCCGTCGTGCCATGTCCTCGGGGCCGCCACGCATGTGCATGAGCACCAGGCCGGCCCCTGCCTCCGCCACCACCCCGCCCATCCGGGGATCGTAGCTCAGTCCCGACACGTCGTTGATCGCCGCCGCTCCCCGCTCGAGGGCGGCGTGCGCCACGGCCGCCTTGCGCGTGTCCACCGACAGCGGTGCCGGAACGTCTGCGGCAGCGCGCTCCACGAAGGGGAGGATGCGACGGAGCTCTTCTCGTGCGGGGACCGGCGCAGCCCCGGGCCGCGTGGACTCGCCGCCCACGTCCACCACCCCCGCTCCGGCCTCCACCATGGCCCGTGCGACCTCCAGCGCATGGTCCACGTCCCGGTAGCGGCCTCCGTCGGAGAAGGAGTCGGGCGTGAGGTTGATCACGCCCATGACCAGGGGACGGGCGAGGGACAGGGAGGAGTGCGCCGTCCGCCAGGCGGGAGCGGCGCCGACGTGCGAAGGGGGGACGGAGCCGCCCGCGGCTCTCGCCCCCCCCTGCACCTCGGGGTGAGGATCTCCTCCCACCCGGTTCACGGCGTCGCATCCTCCTCGGTGGGAGGCTCGACGACGCCGGGCGCAGGCCCGGGAAGCGGGCCGTCGCCTCCGGGGAGGGCGATGGGCGGGGGCGGCGCCGGGGAAGGCCGCGCCGCCGGTTCCGGAGACGTGGGCGGAGGCAGGGGCGCCGGCATGGGCGGCAGAGGCTCGCCCTTCTCCAGCAGCTCGATCCCCTCCCGGTCCAGCGTCTCCCGCTCCAGGAGGGCCTGGGCGATACGCTCCAGCAGGTCCTGGTTCTCCTCCAGGATCTGGCGGGCCTTGTCGTGGGCCTCGTCGAGGATGCGCTTCACCTCCTGGTCCACGAGCCGCGCCGTGTGCTCCGACACCTGGCGCCGCTGCACCAGCTCACGACCCAGGAAGACCTCGTGCTCCGCATCACCCACGGCCACGAGGCCGATGACCTCGCTCATGCCGAACTGGGTCACCATGCGGCGCGCCATGCCGGTGGCCCGCTCGATGTCGTTGCCCGCGCCGGTGGTGACGTCCTCGACGCCGAAGATCATCTCCTCGGCGACCCGGCCGCCGAACAGCATGGACAGCTGGCCCTCGAGCCACTCCTTGGTGTAGGAGTGCCGGTCCTCCTCCGGGAGGCTCGCGGTGATGCCCAGGGCCCGGCCCCGCGGCACGATGGTCACTTTGTGCACCGGGTCGAGCCCGGGGATCTTGAGCCCCAGCACCGCGTGCCCGGCCTCGTGGTAGGCGGTGAGCTTCCGCTCCCGCTCGGTGAGGACCAGGCTCTTGCGCTCGGTGCCGAGCATGACCTTGTCCTTGGCCTTCTCGAAGTCGTCCATGGCGACCTTGTCCACGCCCCGGCGGGCGGCGAGGAGCGCCGCCTCGTTGCAGATGTTGGCCAGGTCGGCACCGCTCATGCCCGGGGTGCCCCGGGCGATGAGGTTCAGCTCCACGTCGTCGGCAAGGGGGAGCTTCTTGGCATGCACCCGCAGGATACCCTCGCGGCCCTTCACGTCGGGCGCGTCCACCACCACCTGGCGGTCGAAGCGGCCCGGGCGCAGGAGCGCCGGATCCAGGACATCGGGACGGTTGGTGGCGGCGAGGAGGATCACGCCCTCGTTGGACTCGAAGCCGTCCATCTCCACCAGGAGCGCGTTCAGCGTCTGCTCCCGCTCGTCGTGGCCTCCGCCCAGCCCGGCACCGCGGTGACGGCCCACGGCATCGATCTCGTCCACGAAGATGATGCACGGCGCGTGGGCCTTGCCCTGCTCGAAGAGGTCCCGCACCCGGGACGCGCCCACGCCCACGAACATCTCCACGAAGTCCGATCCGGACATCTGGAAGAAGGGCCGGCCGGCTTCACCGGCCACGGCCTTGGCCAGGAGCGTCTTTCCGGTCCCCGGCGGCCCTACCAGGAGGACGCCCTTGGGCAGGCGCCCGCCCAGGCGGCTGAAGCGCGCCGGGTCCTTGAGGAACTCGATGATCTCTTCCAGCTCCTCCTTGGCCTCGTCGGCCCCGGCCACGTCGGAGAACGTCACCTTGGGGGTGTCGGGACTGATGAGCTTGGCCTTGGAGCGGCCGAACTGGAACGCACGGTTCCCGCCGCCCTGCATGGTGCGGAAGATCCACAGCCAGAAGGCGATGAAGAGGAGCCAAGGGAGCGCGCCCAGGAAGAAGGTCCCCCACCCGGCCTGGGGCTGCTCGGCCTGGATGATGACGTCCTTGTCCTGGAGCTCCTTCGTCAGTCCGTCGGTGTTGGGCGGGAGGGTCAGCGAGAACTTGACCATGTCCTGGCCGTCCCGCTGCACGGGCGCGCGCAGCTCGCCCTCGAGGGTCTGCCCCTTGAAGGTCACTTTGTGCACGTTCCCGGCCTGGAGCTGGGACTGGAACTCCGTGTAGTTGAAGTCCGCGGAGGCCTCCTTGGGCCCGCGGACCAACTGGAGCGCCACTACGAACATGAGGACCATGAGGATCCAGAAGGCGGCGGTCTTGGACAGACGCGCCCAGCGGGATCCGTTGTCCGGTCGTAGGGGATCTTGATCTGGCATGTTTCTAGGCTCTCTGCGCTGCCGGCGAGGAAGGCGCTCCTCTTCTACTATAGGCTCGCAATGTAAGGCAGATGGCGGAAGTCTTCCGCGTAATCGAGTCCATACCCCACAAGGAACTCATTGGGTGCATCGAAGCCCACCCAGCGAGGCTCGCGGTCCAGCACGGTGAGGCGCTTGTGGAGCAAAGCGCAAATCTCGATGCTGGCGGGATTCCGCGCCCCCAGGCGCGGGAGGAGGCGGTTGAGGGTGGCG
>JASFRY010000216.1:0-7179 GCA_050114675.1 Gemmatimonadota bacterium
CCTCTGGCGTCGTGACTCTGTGCTGGGCCCACAGCGGGGCCGCGAGCACGGCGGTCAGGATGAGCGCGAGGAGCGGACGCACCGTGAACTTCTGCATGCTACCGCCTCTTCCATGTGGTTCCGGATGGGGAGGGTTCCGTCAACCTCTGGCCCCGGGTCTCCCTGCGCAACGGTGGGACCCTCCGCAGCCGTCTTTCGAGACGGGTCGGGCGGTGACGGATGTGTGAACGAAGGGACACCGAGCCCGGCCGGGGTGTTGACCTCCGGCCCGGGCCTCGGGGAGATTCAGGGCTCTCGCTGCAAAACAACCGTTCGACCAAGGAGCCGACCGATGCCGGTCCGTAGCGCGCAAGCAGAGTGGCAGGGGGACCTTCCCTCCGGAAAGGGCACGATGAAGAGCCAGACCGGGGCCGTGGACGGTCAATATTCGTTCTCCTCGCGCTTCGAGGAGGGGACCGGCACCAACCCCGAGGAGCTCATCGCGGCAGCCCACGCCGGGTGCTTCTCCATGGCGTTCGCCAACATCATGGCCCAGGCCGGGCACACGCCCACCAGCGTGCGCACCACCGCCAAGATCCACCTGGACAAGACCGACGCCGGGTTCACCATCACCCGGAGCGAGCTGGTGTGCCGGGCCACCGTCCCGGGGATCGACGCCGACACCTTCCAGAAGCACGCCGGGGAGGCCAAGGCCGGCTGCCCCGTGTCCCGGGCCCTCGGGGCCATCGACATCACCCTCGACGCAGCGCTGGAAGGCTGAAGCCGCGAGACCGCCGCGGGCGGAGGGGGCATCTCCCGGCGAGATGCGCCTCCCTCCGCCCCGGTCCGGCGTGTGATCCCTTGTGGGCCGTACGGCCCCGGCCGATACTCTCCCCATCATGACGACGCTGTTCTGGATTCTGGGGGTGACGCTCGGCACCTCCTTCCTCTGCTCGATCCTGGAAGCGGTCTTCCTCTCCCTCACGCATTCGCACATCGCGCTCATGCAGGAGCGGGGGGAGTGGGCCGGCGAGTGGTTCGCCAGCGTGCAGAAGAAGGTGGACGAGCCCATCGCCGCCATCCTCACCCTCAACACCATCGCCCACACCCTGGGCGCTGCGCTGGGTGGCGCCATGGCTGCCGACGTGTTCGGCAGCGCATGGGTGGGTCTCTTCTCGGCGGTGCTCACCCTGGTGATCCTCCTCTTCACGGAGATCGTCCCCAAGACGGTGGGCGCCACCTACTGGAAGCAGCTCGCCAAGCCGTCGGCGTACGTCCTCAGGGCCATGGTGGTGCTGGTGAAGCCGATCATCATCCCGCTCGGGTTCCTCTCCCGGCTGCTCACGCGCGCCACCGAGCGCCCCACGGTGAGCCGGGCCGAGCTCGAGGTGCTGGCCAGCATCGGCCTGCGCGAGGGGACGCTGGACGAGGACGAGTGGCAGGTCATGAGCAACGTGATCCGTCTGGACGAGGTGTCGGTGGTCGAGGTCATGACGCCGCGCACCGACATGGTGGCCGTGCCCCTGGAGGCCACGGTGGAGGACGCCAAGCGGATCATGTTGGACGAGGGCCACTTGAGGCTTCCCGTCTTCGAGGAGTCGCTGGACAGGATCTCCGGCGTTCTCCTGGCACGGGACCTCTGGCGGGCCGATCGGGACGGCGTGAGCCACATCCGGAGCATCGTGCGTCCCGTGCCGTTCGCACCGTCCTCGAAGCCTGTCGAGGACCTCATTCCCGAGATGCGCCGCCAGCGGACGAAGATGGCCATCGTGGTGGACGAGTTCGGGGGGACGGCCGGGCTGGTGACGTTGGAGGATCTCATCGAGGAGATCATCGGCGAGATCCAGGACGAGCACGAATACGACGAGCCCGAGGACTTCCACGACCTCCCCGGGGGCCGCGTGCGCGTCTGGGGGGGCGTACCGCTCAGGGGGGCCAGCGAGCGACTGGGCTTCGCCCTTTCCCAGCAGGAGGACGACGGCTTCGACTCGCTGGGGGGCTTCGTGCTCGGTCGCCTCAACCGTATCCCGTCCGTCGGCGACCAGGTGGACGTGGACTCGGGGAGCCTCCGCGTGGTGAAGATGCGCGGCCGACGGGTGGAGTACCTTCTCTTCCTGCCGGCGCAGGCGCCCGACGAGGGCTGAGGCTCAGCCGCCCGCCTCCTCCTCCACGGGGGTCTCCACCGAGGCCTCTACCGGGCCGACCTCTCCCCGGTCCGCGCCGTGCGCCGCGCGCTCCTCCATCCAGAACGACAGCGCCAGGAGGATGGCGCCGCACGTGATGGCCATGTCGGCCACGTTGAAGATGGGGAAGTCCCAGAAGCCCAGGTTGATGGGCCCGATGAAGTCCACGACGCCCCTGCTCCACCGCAGCCGGTCGTAGAGGTTGCCCAGGGCGCCGGACACGACCAGGGAGATGGCCGTCACACGCAGGAAGTCCCGGGCCGCGGCCTGCCGGAGGAGCACAAGCAGAAGCCCCAGCGCCACGAGCGTCACGGGCACGAAGAACCACCGCGAATCCTCGCCGAGGTGGATTCCGAATGCTGCGCCCTTGTTGAACGCCAGGGTCAGGGGTACCAGGCCGCCGAAGATCTCGCGATGCTGAGCCGCGAGCGCCGTCAGCGCCCACCGCTTGGTGACGAGATCCAGGACGATCACCACCGGAAAGGTGATACCGAAGATCGTGAGCTTCGAGCGCACGTGGAGGGAGTCGGGTTGAAGGGGCGCTTGCGCGAGCCACAAAGTCTCGCGGCGCGGGCACGATGACGCCAGCCTTCACTCCAACGCCGTCAGGGCCTCCCGTGTTCCCACGACCACCAGAGCGTCCCCCCTCTCCACCACGGTCTCGGGTCCGGGCACGACCTCGAAGGGGCGCCCCCCCGGGGTCGGTGGGGCCCGCCGGATGAGGAGCACGGTGATGTCGTGGCGGGACCTGAGGTCGAGCTCGCGGAGCGTGTGCCCGACGAGGTCGGGCGGTGCGGGCTTCTGGACCATGCGGTACCCGCTTCCCAGGGCGACCTCGTAGCCGGCGTCGGCGTCCAGGCCGCCGCCCACGCTGGCCATGAGGTGCTGCCGCCTGAGCTCACGGTCGTACGCGCTCATGAGCTCATGGCCGGGGACGGCCCCCACCAGCTCCCCGGACTCCCGATCCACCACGGGAAGCTCGTCCAGGTCGCGGCCGGCGAAGGCACGGCTCCCCGTGTCCAGGTTGTCCTCGGGGGAGAGGGTGGGCACGTCGCGCTCGGCAAGCTCCCCCGCAACCACGAGCTCGCCCAGGGCGTGGGCGTTGAGAAGTGCCTTCCGGAGCGCGCGGAGCTGGATCATGCCCACGAACTTCCCGCCGTCGTCCACGACCACCGGGAGCGAGCCCTGCTGGTCGCCCAACCCGTGGAGCATGGTGCCGATACGCTCGTCCTTTCGGATCGTGGCCACGTCCCGCCTCATGACGTCGGCGACGCGGAGGCTGCGCAGCACGTCGCGGGACTGGCCGCGGAAGACGTTGACGCCCCTGCGGACCAGCTTGAGGGTGTAGATCGACTCCCTGCGCACCCGGGACGTGATCAGGGTGGCGATCATGACCGCCGCCATGAGGGGCAGGATCATTCGGTAGTCCGACGTGAGCTCGAAGATCATGAGGATGGCCGTCAGGGGCGCCTGGGTCGCGCTCCCCACCACCGCCCCCATCCCCACCAGGGCGTAGCCGCCGACGCTCCCCGTGATGTCGGGAAACCAGAGGTGGGCCGCCGAGCCCACGAAGGTGCCCGACAGTGCTCCCATGAAGAGCGACGGGCCGAAGATGCCTCCGGAGCCCCCCGATCCCAGCGTCAGGCTCGTGGCCAGGAGCTTGGCCGGGACGAGGATCAGGACCAGCCCCAGGGAGAGGCGCCCCCACACGGCGGCCTCGGTGACGGGATAGCCCACCCCCATCACCTGGGGATGGAGGAGGGCCAGCATTCCGACCAGGAGGCCCCCCAGCGCGGTCGCGATCCACGGCAGGACGGGAAGTCGGTCGAAGACGTCCTCCACGGCGTAGACGGCCCACACGAACACAAGGCTCACGGCGGCGGCTACCACGCCCAGGAGGGCATAGGGCACGGCCTCCCACGGGCTCACCAGCGAATAGGGCGGTACGCCGAAGAGGGGCTGCGTGCCCAGGAAGTGGTGGGAGACCACCGTGGCCGAGACCGAGGAGATGACGATGGCGCTGAACTCGGTTACGGCGAAGTTGCCCAGGATCACCTCCACCGCGAAGAGCGCGCCCGCCAGGGGCGCGTTGAAGGTGGCGGCGATGCCGGCCGCGGCGCCCGACGCCGCCAGGGTGCGGAGCTGGCTCCCCGGAACCTGGAGCCACTGGCCCAGGGAGGAGGCGAGGGCCGAGCCGATCTCCACGATGGGACCCTCCCGGCCCACGGATCCGCCCGTGCCGATGCTGAGGGCCGAGGCCACGCTCTTGATGGGCAGGAGGATGGGGCGAATGACGCCGGAGCGGAGGATCACCGATTCCACCACCTCGGGGACGCCCGCTCCCCGGGCCTCGTGGGCCAGGTAGAAGGCGATGAGCCCTACCAGCGCGCCGCCCACCGCGGGTGCCAGGGCGATCCACCACCACGGATGCGCCTGGATGAGGTGCGCATCGAGGGCGCCCGCCCCCCACACCAGGTGCTGCACGCCCTTGATGAGGAGCCGGAAGCCCACCGCACCCAAACCGCCCAGGACGCCGATCACGACGGCCAGCAGCACCATGAATGCGTGCTCCGCCTGCCGCGCCTGGGCGAGGAGGCGCCGGGGAATGAGCGACTGCCACCACGGGGTTCCGGAGCTCATGACGCAAGGGAAGATGTGGCAACCGGCGCCGCGACACCAAGCCGGGTTCCCCCCGGATGTCCCGCCCCCACTGCGACTTGCGCTAGATTGCAGGGTGTTCCGATGGTGCCGCAGCGCGTCCGCCGAAGCCCTCTCCGGGGGGTCGGCCCAGCGTCCGAGGAAGGCCGCATGAAGATCGAGCCCGAGCTGGTTGGCCGCACCTACGACGACTTCCTCTTCCGCCCCCGAAAGGGAATCGTCGCCACGCGGAAGGCCGTGGCCCTCACGTCACCCCTCACCCGCTCCATCCCCCTGGAGCTCCCGGTGGTGGCGGCCAACATGGACAGCGTCACCGGCGGGGAGATGGCCAAGGCCATGGCCCTGGAGGGAGGGCTGGGCTTCATCCACCGGGGCATGCCCATCAAGGCCCAGGTGCGCGAGGTCGAATGGGTCAAGCGGAGCCACGGCTTCGTGGTGGAGGAGCCGTTCCGCGTCGCACGGGGCACCCCTCTCGGAGAGGCCCGCCAGCTCATGCGGAAGCGCGGCACCAGCCTGCTCGTGGAGGATGCCGACGGAAGCGGCATCCTGGCGGGGGTTCTCTCGGCCCGCGACGTGCCGTGGTTCGAGGGAGGGGACGACCAGGCCGTCGAGGCGTTCATGACCCCGTTCGATGCCCTCCGCACCGCGCCCCCCGGGGTGAGCCTGGACGAGGCCGAGCGCCTCCTCTACGAGAACCGGGTGGAGAAGCTCCCCCTGGTGGACGAGGAGCGTCGCATCCGCGGCCTCATCACCAAGCGCGACGTGATCCTGCACCGGCACCGGCCGGACGTGAGCAAGGATGCCAAAGGGCGTCTCCTGGTGGGCGCGGCCACGGGGGCGACGGGAGACTTCCTGGAGCGGGCCGAGGCGTTGGTTGGGGCCGGTGCCGACGTCATCCTGGTGGACGTCGCCCACGCCCACTCGGAGGTCATGGCTCACGCTCTGGACCGGTTTCGCGCCCGGCTCCCCGACACGCCCCTGGTGGCGGGAAACGTGGGCACGGCGGAGGGCGCGCGCTTCCTCGCCGATCTGGGCGTGGACGGGATCAAGGTGGGCATCGGGCCGGGACGCGGATGCCGCACGCGACTGGAGACGGCCGCAGGCGTCCCCCAGCTCCAGGCGGTACGCGAGGCGTGGCTCGCGGTGGGCGACGAGGTGCCCATCATCGCCGACGGCGGTGTGAAGGACGACAAGGACATCTTCCTGGCCATCGTGTGCGGCGCGTCCACGGTGATGCTGGGAAGCGCCCTCTCCGGGACCCGGGAATCGCCGGGGCATGTCATCGAGGACCCGGCCACCGGTCAGAAGCTGAAGATCTACCGGGGGATGACCTCGCCCCAGGCCGTGCTTCGGAGTCTCCACGAAGACGTGGGCGGGGAGGCCGAGGTGGCCCGGGCCCTGGAGACGCCGGCGGAGGGTCA
The DNA here is from genome assembly GCA_050114675.1 of Gemmatimonadota bacterium. Taxonomy (GTDB): domain Bacteria; phylum Gemmatimonadota; class Gemmatimonadetes; order Longimicrobiales; family Gaopeijiaceae; genus SZUA-318. The sequence goes on from JASFRY010000216.1 coordinate 6,242, forward strand.
GGAGGTCCAGGTCCCCTTCAAGGGGAACGCCGCGGACATCCTCGCCCGGATCCGGGGCCATCTGCGCTCGGCGGTGAGCTATGCCGGCGGGGAGAGCCTCGCCGCCGCCAGGGCGGCGGTGGTGCGCGCGCCCATGGAACACCTCATCCCCCTCTCGGAGGCTTCGAGGCGGGAGTCGTACGAGCGGTAGGCCCGGCCCGAACCTCTACAGGGCGCCGTGGCGCCGGAGCGTGTCCACCGACAGGTCGCGGATGGTCTCCAGCGTGATGTCGGCAGGCGGGTAGCGTTCCAGCACGTCGGCGTCCTCCGCGTAGTGACCCTGTCGTACGAACACGGTGGTGACCCGCGTTCCCCACGTCCCCTTGATGGCGCTCAGGATCCGGAGCTTGTCGTCCACCACCACGTAGTGGCGGGCCGGGTAGCGGCGCTCCACGTCGTCGAGCTCCTGCTCCTTGTGGACGTAGATGAGGATCCGCTCGCCCGCCGCGGCGCCGATGCCCGAGCGCTGGACCTTCCGCGGCTGGAAGACCACGTCACCGTCGGTGAGGATCACCGTCGTGACGTGGCGCGCAAGCTCCCGGACCACGTCGAGCGCTCCCGGATAGAGCCGATCGGCGAAGGGGTAGTCCACCAGCCAGGAGGACATGCCCACGACGTGCCCGTCGTGCGGGCGGGCCAGACGGAAACGCTGGAGGGCCCCCAGGTAGTCGGCGTACCCCAGCTCGCCGCGCAGCTCCTCGAAGATGGCCCAGTATCCCTTCTGAGCCTCTTCGCCGAAGCGCTGGATGAGGTGGGCGTGGAGGTCCTCTTCCACCCGGTCGTTGTCCAGCAGCGTGTTGTCCACGTCGACGAGGACGACGACGTCGGTGGCTTCTTGATCCATGCCCGGCTCCCAAGCAGGGGCCCCCGGGGAGCGCGCTCCCCGGAGGCCCGTTCCG
>JASFRY010000217.1:0-7177 GCA_050114675.1 Gemmatimonadota bacterium
GGAGGAGCTGGACCTGCGCGGCCTCGCGCTCGCGCCGGGCTTCATCGACATCCACTCCCACGCCGACATGTCCCTCTTCATCGAGCCCCGGGCGGAGAGCCGGATCCGGCAGGGCGTCACGCTGGAAGTGGTCGGACAGGACGGGAGCTCGGTGGGTCCCTGGTCCGAGGAGGGGTTCCAGGCGACGCGGGAGCGGTACCGGGAGGAGTACGGCGTCGACATCGACTTCCGGGATCCGCCGGGCTTCCTCGCCGGCATCGACCGCCTGAGGCCCGCGGTCAACGTAGCCACCATGGTGGGCAACGGCAGCGTGCGGGGGCTGGTGGTGGGAGACGAGGACCGGCCCGCGACGGATGCGGAGATGGCCCGCATGAAGGAGGAGGTGCGCAAGGCCATGGCCGGAGGGTGCGTCGGTCTCTCCTCGGGACTCGAGTACACGCCCTCGGGCTTCGCCGACGCCACCGAGCTGGCGGATCTGGCGTCGGTCCTCCACGGGAGCGGCTACTCCTACGCCTCCCACATGCGCAACGAGGACGACCGCCTTCTGGGCGCCGTGGAGGAGGCCATCCACATCGGCCGCATGGGCGGCGTCCCGGTGGAGATCTCCCACCTCAAGGCCCAGGGACAGAGGAACTACTGGAAGGAGGGGCTGGTCCTGGACGCCCTGGACGCCGCTCGGGAGGAGGGCGTGGACGTTCGCTTCGACGTCTATCCCTACACCGCCTATCAGACCGGCCTGTCCAATCTGTTCCCCACGGCGCTGCGCGCCGGCGGCACCGACGCGTTCCTGGCGCGTCTGCGCGATCCCGGCACCGCAGGCCGCCTCGAGAAGGCCTGCCGCGACAAGGTGGCCCTCCTGGGTGACTGGAACGCCGTGCAGATCTCGTCCACCGACGACGAGACGGCGTGGGCACGGGGACGCCACATGGGCGACCTGGCCAGGGAGAGAGGGGTGGACCCCTACGCGCTCACGCTCCAGCTCCTGGAATCCAACCACGGCAGCGTGGGCATGATCGGCCACGGCATGGGGGAGGACAACGTGACCCGGCTGGTGGCCCATCCCCTGGGTGCCATCTGCTCCGACGGCGGCGCCTACGCACCCTACGGGCCCTTGAGCCACGGCTCCCCCCACCCCCGGGGCTACGGCACCTTCCCACGGGTGTTGGGCCGGTACGTGCGGGAGAAGAAGGCGCTGGATCTCGCCACGGCCATCCACAAGATGACCGGTGAGCCGGCGCGCCGGCTCCAACTCGGGGATCGGGGCCGGATCGCACCGGGCGCGTTCGCCGACCTGGTCGCGTTCGATCCCTCCACCGTGGAGGATCGTGCTACCTTCGATGATCCCCACCAGTATCCGGTGGGCATCCCCGTGGTCGTGGTGAACGGCGTCGTCACCCTCCGTGACGGGGAGCATTCCGGGGAGCTGGCGGGGCGGGGAATCAGAGCTCACGCCAGCGCGTAGGTCCTGGACGGCCCATGTCCTCCTACTTCGACTTTTCGGAACGGTACGGAAGCCGCGCCGGCGGATTCCGCGACCTCATGAGCCACCAGGTTCGCCACGTGCTCCTGGTTTCGTCGCTCTACGAGTCGTTCATCCTGGCCGAGGACGGCCATCTCCACGAGCGCGTCCTGGGCAAGTTCCTGGAAGCGTCGCCCCGGGAGCCCCCCGACCTGACCCGGGTGTCGTCGGGACGGGAGGCCCTCAAGGTCCTCAGGGGTGGGCAGCGGCGGGTCGACCTGGTCGTCACCAGCCCGGACATGGGCGACATGGACGCCGTCCAGCTCCACGACACCATGGTGGACGAGGGCATCAAGGTGCCGGTCAGCCTCCTCGCGTACGACCGCGAGGAGCTGCGCACCGTGGAGACGCGGGCCCGGGAGGCGGGAATCCTGGGCTCGTTCCTCTACCAGGGTGACGCGCGCATCCTCATGACCATCGTCCAGGTGGTGGAGGACCGCCTCAACGTAGAGCGGGATACACGCATCGGCGTGCCGGTCTTCCTCGTGGTCGAGGACAACGTCCGCTTCTACTCGGCGTTCCTGCCCGTGGTCTACTCCGAGGTCCAGAACCTCTCGGAGTCGGTGCAGTTCGAGGCGGGCAATCGCCTCCAGCGCATCATGCGCATGCGTGCCCGGCCCAAGATCCTCCTGGCGACGAGCTTCGAGCAGGCCCTGGGGGACTTCAAGCGCTTCCGCACCTCCATCATGGGGGTGTTCAGCGACATGCAGTTCCCCCGGAACGGCGAGGCCGACCCCGATGCCGGGAGGGCCCTGGTCCAGGCGATCCGTGAGCTGGAGCCCGAGGTGCCCATCTCCCTCCAGTCGTCCCACGAGCAGAACCGGGCGGTGGCCGAGGAGCTGCGGGCGGGCTTCCTGCTCAAGGGGTCGCCCGACTTTCTCCAGCAGCTCCGTCGCTACCTGTCGGACAAGCTGTTCTTCGGTGACTTCGTCTTCCGGGACGCGGGCGGTGAGGAGATAGCCCGGGCCCCGGACCTGAAGGCGCTGGTGAAGAAGCTGGAGGAGGTTCCGGCCGAGAGCGTGGCCTATCACGCCGTGCGCCACGACTTCTCGCGCTGGCTCCGGGCCCGGGCCGAGTTCGGTTTGGCGTCGCAGCTCAGGCCGCGGCTCCTGGAGGACTTCCCGTCGGTGGAGTCGCTCCGTGACTCGCTGGTCCGGGACATCGACCGCTACCGGCGGGAACGGAACCGGGGGTCGGTGAACCCCTTCCGCCCCGACCTCTTCGACGCCGAGGAGGGCATCGTCCAGATCGGTGGAGGCTCGCTGGGAGGGAAGGGGCGGGGGTTGGCCTTCGCGTCACGCCTCCTGGACGAGGTGCGCCTGTCGGAGCGCTTTCCCGGGGTGCGCATCGATGTCCCCGCCGCGGTGGTGCTGGGCACGGGCATCTTCGACCAGTTCCTGGACGACAACGAGCTCCACTCCTTCGCCCTCCAGAGCGAGGACGAGTCGGAGACGCTGCGACGCATTCTGGCGGCATCGCTCCCCGCCGAGGCCATGGCGGCGCTCGAGCGGGTGGTGGAGGTGATGCGGGGGCCGATCGCGGTGCGGTCTTCGTCGCTCCTGGAGGACTCGCCGCAGCAGCCGCTGGCCGGCATCTACGGCACCTGGATCCTCCCCAACGACGCCGGGGACCCGTCCATCCGGCTCAAGCAGCTCGTCGATGCCGTGAAGCGCGTGTACGCCACGACCTTCGGACGCCGGGCCAGGGCCTTCATCGAGGCCACGCCCTACCGTCTGGAGGAGGAGGCCATGGCCGTCATCATCCAGAGGGTGGTGGGGGCCCGCCACGGCAACCGCTTCTATCCCCATCTCTCCGGCGTGGCCCGGTCCCACAACTACTATCCCCAGCCGCCCGCCCGCCCCGAGGACGGCATCGCGGCGGTGGCCCTCGGGCTCGGCAAGACGGTCGCGGAGGGGGAGCCGTGTCTCCGCTTCGCGCCGCCCCACCCGGGGCACATCATGGACCACTCGACGGTGGAGAGCCTCCTGGAGAGCGCCCAGCGCGAGTTCTGGGCCCTGGAGCTGGGCCACAACCCGCCGGAAGGAGGGTGGACCCAGGACGGCCCCCTCGTGCGCTGCACCCTTCGCGACGCGGAACAGGACAGCAGCCTGGCGTCGGTCGCGTCCACCTATTCGGCCGAGAACCACGCCGTCTACGACGGGATCGGACGGCCCGGCGTGCGCCTGGTCACGTTCGCGCCCATCCTCAAGCACGACGTCTTCCCCCTGGCCGAGATCCTCCAGGAGCTCCTCATCCTGGGGATGGCGGGCACCCGTCTGCCCGTGGAGATCGAGTTCGCCGCCACCCTGGGCGCCCGGGGTGAGCTCTCGGAGATGGGCTTCCTCCAGCTCCGCCCCCTGGCGCCGGCCCGGGAGGAGGTGGACGTGGACCTGTCGGGCATCCCCCGGGAGCGCCTGTTCTGTGAGAGCCCCGCCACCCTGGGGCACGGCAAGGTGGACAACCTGCTGGATTGGATCGTCGTGGACCGGAACCGCTACGAGCGTTCCCAGAGCGCCGAGGTGGCCGCGGCGGTGGCACAGTTCAACGCGATGCTGGCCCGAGAGGGGCGCCTCTATGGGCTGGTGGGGGTGGGCCGCTGGGGCTCGTCCCAGCCCTGGCTCGGCATTCCGGTGAAGTGGGAGGACATCTCCGGTGCACGGGTCATCGTGGAGGCGGGCTTCAAGGACTTCCGGGTGACGCCCTCCCAGGGGACCCACTTCTACCAGAACCTGGTGTCCCTGGGCGTGGGGTACTTCACGGTGAACCAGCAGGCCGGGGAGGGCTTCGTGGACTGGGACTGGCTCGCCGACGTCCCCGAGGTCGCCAGCCAGGGCGCCGTCCGTCTCCTCCGCTTCCAGCAGCCAGCCACCGCCATCATGAAGGGCAGCGAGCGGCGCGGTGTGCTCGTGAAGCCGGAGGGAAGACAGGTCGCGCCGTGACCGCATCGGCCGCCGACGCCCGGCTCCTCCACCGCGCGGCCCCTCCGTCGTCACGCCGCTGATGCGTATCGTGGCGGGGGTGTGGGCCGGCAAGGACCTGGTGTCGCCGGGGCGGCGCGTGCGGGCCACCTCCGAGGAGGTCCGGCACCGCTGGCTCAGTCTCCTGGAGCCCTGGCTGCAGGGCGCCCGCGTCCTGGACCTCTTCGCGGGATCCGGCGCCCTGGGACTCGAGGCCCTCTCCCGCGGCGCGGCCATGGCCGACTTCGTGGAGGACGGGGCGGTGGCGCTGCACGCTCTGAAGGCCAACGTCGCGGCGCGCCGGCTACGGCCGCCGACCCGGGGACGCGAGCCCACAGCGCGCCGGAAGGCGGTCCGCATCTTCAAGAAGGACGCCATTCCCTTCGTGTCGGGCCTGGACGCCGGGGTGTACGACGTGGCGTTCGCCGATCCCCCTTACGGGTCCAGGAAGCTGGACCTGGTTCTGGAGCGCTGGATGGAGGTTCCCTTCGCCCGGATTCTGGGTGTGGAGCACGCTGCGGACCACGATGTCCCGCCCGGCGGGCGCCGCCTGGAGGTCGACGAGGTCCGGGTCACGATCTACGGTCTGCAGGCTTCTTCGGGAGCCCGCGGCGGGCGGTCCCGAAAGAATTCTTGAGAGAGGGTGCCAAGTCGGAGAAAATCCGACAGATTACGGGGCCCTCCCATTTGTTGACGCCTGCCCCCGCAGGCCGCCGAACGCGGCCCTTCGGCCGCGGTACGCAATTGGCTTCAGCGACCTGCTCCTACTCCCACTGCGAGACGAAACGAGCACGCACATGGCTGCCTACGTGACAAGCCTCATGGAGGACGTGAAGGCGAAGAACCCGGCCCAGCCAGAGTTCCATCAGGCTGTGCAGGAAGTGGCCGAGTCTCTCGAGCTGGTCCTGGAGAAGCGTCCCGAGTACCGGTCCGCCAAGATCCTCGAGCGCATCATCGAGCCCGAGCGCGTGATCCTGTTCAGAGTTCCCTGGGTGGACGACCGAGGCGAAGTGCAGGTCAACCGGGGCTTCCGGGTGGAGATGAACAGCGCCATCGGTCCGTACAAGGGGGGGCTGCGGTTCCACCCCTCCGTGACCCTGGGGATGCTCAAGTTCCTGGCCTTCGAGCAGGTCTTCAAGAACGCGCTCACCACGCTGCCCATGGGCGGCGGCAAGGGTGGGTCGGACTTCGACCCCAAGGGAAAGAGCGACGGCGAAGTCATGCGCTTCTGCCAGAGCTTCATGACCGAGCTGCACCGCCATATCGGACCCAACACCGACGTCCCCGCCGGCGACATCGGCGTGGGCGGCCGCGAGATCGGCTTCCTCTTCGGCCAGTACAAGCGTCTGGCCAACGAGTTCACCGGTGTGCTCACCGGCAAGGGACTCAACTGGGGCGGCTCCCTCATCCGGCCCGAGGCGACCGGGTACGGCGCCGTGTACTTCGCGCACGAGATGCTCGCCACGCGGGGCGAGTCCCTGGAGGGCAAGATCTGCCTCGTTTCGGGAAGCGGCAACGTGGCCCAGTACACCGTGGAGAAGCTGCTGGACCTGGGCGGCAAGCCCGTGACCCTGTCCGACTCGGGCGGCTACATCTACGACGAAGAGGGCATCGACCGCGACAAGCTGGCCTACGTCATGGATCTGAAGAACCATCGCCGGGGCCGCATCTCCGAGTATGCCGACACGTACAAGAGCGCCGTGTACACTCCGGTGGATGCGGGTCGCGACTCGGATCCGCTGTGGAACCACAAGGCCGACTGCGCCTTCCCCAGCGCCACCCAGAACGAGATCAACGCCAAGGACGCGCAGAACCTGCTGGACAACGGCGTCTACGTGGTCTCGGAGGGCGCGAACATGCCCACGGTGCCCGAGGGCGTGGAGCTCTTCCTGGACGCCAAGATCCTCTACGGCCCCGGGAAGGCCGCCAACGCCGGTGGCGTGGCGGTTTCGGGTCTGGAGATGGCCCAGAACAGCATGCGCTACGGGTGGAGCCGGGAAGAGGTGGACACGAAGCTCCAGTCCATCATGAAGAACATCCACGCGCGCTGCGTGGTGGTGGCCGAGGAGTTCGGCACCCCGGGCAACTACGTGAACGGCGCCAACATCGGCGGCTTCCTCAAGGTCGCCGATGCCATGCTGGACCAGGGCGTGGTGTGAGCTGATCCGAAGCCACACCCCTGCGGGGTGAAGGGGGCGGTCCTCTCGGGGACCGTCCCCTTCGTCCATTCATCCCCGATCCGGCGCACCGCGCTCCGGATGCGCCGGGGTCGTCCCAGGGCTCAGAAGGCCACCACCACCGGCAGGGCGATGAGGGCCAGGTAGGTGACGAAGACCACCACCATCCAGCGCAGGAAGACGGTGCCCCGGGAGACGTTGGCGGTGGCCCGGCTGGCGCCGAACGTCAGCAGCGCGCCGATGGCGAGGACCAGGAGGATGGCGACGGGGATGCTCATGGCGGTGCAAGGCGCGGGGGAAGGGTACCTGATAGATTCTAGTACCCCCTCCCTCCCGCTCGAACCCCCCGATCCGCGAGAGGACCCATGACGGACGTCGCCGGCACCCGACCCCCCTTCTCGGGCGAGCTTCCCACAGATGCCGACGTCGTAGTGGTGGGAGCTGGAATCGCGGGTGCCTCGGCGGCGTATCACCTGGCCAGCGCGGGTGTGCGCACGGCTCTTCTCGAACGCCACGAGGTGGGA
>JASFRY010000218.1:0-7172 GCA_050114675.1 Gemmatimonadota bacterium
CCCCTGTCGCCCGGAGCCTGGCGAAGCAGAAGGGTCCGACGGCCTCACGACCCCCGCGTCGCGGATCGGCGCGTCGCTACGGCGTTGGCTTGACCCCGTTCTGGCCCCAGAGGATCAGGTCGGACAGCGCAGTCCCGATCTGGTCCGGAGTGGACGCGCAGTGGCCGTACGCCGGCACCTCTCGCTGCCCGAGGAAGCCCTCGGCCCCCTTCGCCGTGACTGCGGCCTGGTAGGACGCCTGGTTGAAGCCGGGCACGGTGGGATCACGCTCGTCGGAGAGCATGAGCATGGGGATCTGCAGGTTTCCCGACGGCTCGTAGTTCTGCTGGAACGAGGCCAGGGCACTGGGTGACGCGTCGAATCGTTCCACCCCAGCGTTGATCGCGTCTAACTCGGCCTGAGACAGAGATGCGCTCGAGTAGACCGTCTTCTCGTTGTCGAAATACGGCATGCCCCTACGCGTTCACCACCCGGGGGGCAGGGTCGGGCTGATCAGGCGGGAGGCGGAGTCGACGTTTGAGCCAGCCCCCGCCTGCCCATCCATGAGAGAGCCGACTTGCACGCCGTCGACCGGGTGCGGAAGTCGGACATGTCCTGCACCCGGCGAAGGAGTCTCGAGCCACCGGCAGAGCGAGGCGGGCCCTGTCGACTGTTGACCTTTCCGCCAGGCGGCCTCTATCCTGACTTTACCTGCCCAGCGTCGGCCTACCCCCTCTCACGCCGTTGAGGCCCGGGCATGGTTGTCCTGAGAGCACTTGGATGCTTCGACGTCCGCTCGGGATCCGGGAGCACGCTGACGCCCATCCTGCTTCAGCCCAAGCGGGCGGCGCTCCTCGCCTACCTCGCAATTGCCCGTCCCCAGGAGCTGCATCGGCGCGATTCCCTTCTGGCCCTCTTCTGGCCCGACTCCGACGAGGCCCACGGGCGCAACGCTCTGAGCCAGTCCCTCTCCTTCCTCCGCCGCGAGTTGGGCTCCGAGGTTCTCCGGACCCGGGGCACCGAAGAGGTGGGGGTCGACCCTCTCGGCGTTACGAGCGACGTCGGCGACTTCACCGCGGCCCTGGCGGCCGAGTGTTGGGCCGACGCTCTCGACGCCTATCACGGCGATCTTCTCGAGGGACTGCACGTGAAGGGCGCGGGCCCGTTCCTGGATTGGCTGGACCGCGAGCGCGAGCGCCTGCGCCAGGCTGCGGCCGATGCGGGATGGCGGGCCGCACACAGCCATATCGCGGCCGGCAGGGTCAACGACGCCGAGCTCTCCGCCGAGCGTGCACTTTCGCTGGTGCCCACCCACGAAAGTCGCGTGCGGGTCTTCATCGAAGCGTTGGCCGGTGCCGGCGACCGCGCCGCGGCACTCCGTTTCTATGAGAGGTTCAAGAACGTCCTCGCCACGGAGCTCGAGATCGAGCCGGCCCCGGAGACCGCATCCGTGGTCGAGGCGGTACGCAGCCGGACGAAAGCAGTCAGAGTGCCGACCGTGGTTCCGCTCTCCGTTGGGGCGGCGGCGCATCCGCACGCTACTGCGCCACCGGAGGGGCCGCGAAGATGGAACGCCCGCCTCGGATGGACGCTGGCGGCCGCGTCTCTGGCCGCGGTTCTGTGGGTCGTGAGTGGCCAGTCGCCCGGCCTGATCTCCCCGGGACCCCCGGAGAGGGATTCGTGGCATCTGGACCCCTCTGTGGTGGCAGTGGCCCCCTTTGCCAATCGGACCGGAGATCCCGCGTTCGACGCCCTCGGGACCAGGCTCGCCGTAAGCCTCCAGGGCGCCCTCGACCGGACGGGCATCGGTGAGGTCGTCCCTCCCCACGTCGTGGAGCGTGCGCTCCTGGACGCCGGCGCCAGGTCCGACGCCGTGACCGTCCTCGCATCCACCCTCGGTGCCGGAATCGTCGTCAAAGGGGACATCTTCGTCCGGGCCGACTCCCTCCTGGTTCGGGCCTACTGCATCGATAGCTGGACGGACGAGGACCTGTACCCTCTGGAGCCCGCCGTGGGACCCCGTGACGAGGACGGGCTCGTCGTGGCCCGGATCCGGTCCCGGGTCTCCGCCGTCCTGGCTCAACACTTCGATCGTCGCTTCGCATTCGAGCTGGACGTCGTGCCGCCGCCCGTGAACCCACAGGCGTACCGCGAGTTTCAGAGGGGATACGAGCTCTACGCGCTGGGTGGCTCGCACCAGGATGCGATGGCGCAGTTCAGGAAGGCGTGGGAATTGGATCCGGACTATCTCGCTCCGCCCCTCAGGCTCCTCGCCTTCTACTCGGTGCCGTCACGCGATCACCAGCTCTACGACTCCATCCGGACTGCGCTGGAACGGTCCCGAAGCCGGATGACCCCGTACCAGAAGCGCTACTTCGACGGCATCCGGCTGGCGGTGGAGGGGCAAACCGAGCTGGCGTACCGCCAGTTCCTGGCCATGGCGGATATCGGGCGACTGCGGGCGGCGTCCAGCCTGGCCGAGATGGCCCTCCTGACCAACCGCCCCCACAAGTCGGTGGAGGCCGCCGGATGGCTGGACAAAGGCGGTGGCGAGTTCCTCGAGCCCTATGTCGCCTTCTGGCAGGGGTATTGGAGCACCTACACGTATGCCCTCCACCTTGCCGGGAGCTATGAGAAGGAGCTCGAGATCGCCTTGGAATGGCACCGTCGCTTCCCGGCCGCCGATTACTACCCCGTTCAGGCGGAGACCAAGGCCCGAGTGGGGCTGGGACAGCTGGAGCTGCTGCGCCCCGTGGTGGATCGATGGCGTCGTGAGAAGCGGCTGCAGGCCATCTGGGACTTGAGCGATGAGCTCAGGGTGCACGGGCACCAGGACGCCGCGCGGATCCTTCTCGAGGAGGAGGTCCTTCGTTTCGAGACCGACTCCGGCTACGCCGGCAGGCTCAACAACCAGGCCATGGTTCTCCACCGACTCGGGAGGGACCGAGAGGCGCACCGGCTCTGGGAGGCCGAAATCAACCTGGACCGCCCGGATCCCTGGCCCTGGGGCGTCGCCCGCATCGGCTTCTCCGCGGCACTGATCGGCGACACCGCTCAGGCCCGGGCGATGGAGCGCCTCCTCCTGGCCATTCCCGGCCCCCGGGAGGGCGATTACACCCCCTTCCTGCAAGCCAAGATCGCGGCAGCGCTGGGTGAGAAAGGGCGTGCGGTGGCGATCCTGACAGAATGGGCCCGGCGAGGGAGCAACCTCGCCTGGGTGAACAACGTCCACCGGGACTTCACGCTGCAGTCTCTCCTGGCCGACTCTCCCGCCTTCCAGGAGCTGATGCGGCCGAAGGGGTAGGCTGCGGGCCTTCCGCGGGATGGGGGGTCACCCATGAGTGTCCTTCTTCTTCGGCGAGGTGGGCGACCCAGCCAATGGTGCGCGACGCCGCGGCCCTCACTCTGGCCCACGAGCCCCAGGCTTCCCCCGGCGATCTGGGCCACGACGGACCCGCCTGGGAGGAGCGGAGGCGGAACATGAATCAACGAGGGGCTCCGGTCCGTAGTGTCGAGCGACCCACTCCACGCCTCGTCCTGCCCAGGAGCTCGCGTCATGATCGAACCGATGGTCATCGTGGCGATGATCTTCACGCTCATCGTGCTCGCGATGATCGGCGGCTTCATTCTCCTCTTCCCGCTGTCGCGCCAGCTCTCGACGCTCCTGCACCAGCGGCTGCAGCACGGAGACGCACCGCCGAGCGACGAGCGCGTCGACGCGCTCGCCCAGGCCGTGGAGATGCTGAGCGCCGAAGTGGAGCGGCTGGCCGACCGACAGGACTTCACCGAGCGGCTCCTGGAGAGGCCCCACGAAAGAACGGGGCCGGACGTGTGACGGAAGGGAGAAGCGAGCCGTAGTCACACGGCGAAGCGGAGGCTATTGTTCTTTATCGAGAATTCGTCTGAATTTCCAACCTGGTGAGCTGCCCCTCCCCAAGGTTCTTCGGCGAGGAATAGCATGGCCCACCGACGAGTCGTCCGCCGTGTCCGAGGTCGCGTCCCGGAGTACACCACCCTCGGTTGTCCCCTGACGAAGAGCCGCACCGCCTGGTGCCACGCGCTGTGCACTCCCGTCGAGGGCGTCGGGGTGTGCGGCCGGATCGCACCCCACGGGCTTCTGGGGCGAACCCAGCAAGCGATCCTGCGCCATCGGCGACGGACGGAGGCTCAGCCCGGCTGAGAGGCGTCGTCGCACGAGGTTGCCCTGTCGGGAAAATCCCCGCGCGCGTGTCGGGAAAATCCCGACGGTTCGGAGAAGGGCCGCAACCGTATCGTCATTTTGGGTAGTCAGGCGCGGTCGAGAGGAAGCCGCTCTCCCATCCTTCGGTCGATGTGCGGACGTCGTAGAGTTCCTCGCGACCTCCCGACCGGCGTCCCCTGGCGGAGCCGTGCCAAGTCCGGTCCGCGCGAGTTCTCCTCTTATGGAGAGCACGACGATGGCGTCCAAGCTCTCTTCGTTCCTGGCCGAGCTGAAGCGACGGAAGGTCTACCGCGTGGCAGGAGTCTACGCCGTCGTCGCCTTCGTCGTTTGGCAGGCTGCGGAAATCGCCTTCCCAGCGTTGAGCCTCCCGGATTGGACGCTCACCTTCGTCGTCGCTGCCACCCTCCTGGGCTTCCCCATTGCGCTGGTCCTGGCCTGGGCCTTCGACATCACGCCTCAGGGAGTGCAACGGACCGGGCCCACGGCCGGGAACCGGAGAAACACGGTCGCCACCCTGGGCGGTGTCGCACTCCTGGCACTCGTCCTGGCTGTCGGCTGGCACCTGTTTGCAGGGAATCGGACAGAGCCCGACCGCAAGTCCATCGCCGTCTTGCCCCTGGACAACCTGAGCGGTGACGAGAGCACCGCGCCGTTCGTCGCGGGCATCCACGACGACCTCCTCACCCACCTCTACAAGATCGCCGACTTGAAGGTGATCTCCCGCACCTCCGTCATGGAGTACGAGGGCACCCGGAAGAACCTGAGAGAGATTGCCGACGAGCTGGGCGTTGCGACCGTGTTGGAAGGTGGGGTTCAACGCGTGGGAAACCGGGTGCGCATCAACTTCCAGCTCATCGACGCGCAAACGGATGAGCATCTCTGGGCGGAGGATTACGATCGGGAGCTCACGACGGACAACATCTTCGCGGTTCAGAGCGACGTGGCTTTGCAGGTCGCCGCAGCCCTGAAGAGCGTACTCAGTCCGTCCGAGCAGGCCCAGATCGAGCTGCGGCCGACGGAGAGTCTCGAGGCGTACGATTACTACCTGAGGGGGAATGAATACGACCGGCGGAGCGGGGAGCTCGACAATCAGCGCACCGCCATCCAGCTTTGGACCCGATCCATAGAGGTCGACCCGACCTTCCCCCTGCCCTACGCGAAGCTCGTGATGGCGCGCTGCCTGATATACTTCGGATCGGCCGACCGATCCGAGGATCACGTCTCTCTGGCGGCGGCCGCGATTACCAGGCTCCGGGAGTTGGCCCCGGATCTGGGCGAGACGCACCTGGCCCTGGGCATCTACTACTACCAGTGTCTCGGCGACTACGATCGGGCGATGGAGGAGTTCGCCCTGGCTCTGGCGGCGCAACCCAACAACTCCATAGTCTACGCCGGCATCGCCTCGGTGCAGAGACGCCGTGGGGAGTGGGAGCAGGCGGCGGACAACTGGGTGAAGACCGCGGAGCTGGATCCCCTCTTCTATCATTGGCGTGAGGAGTTGGCCTACACGTACCTCTGCATGGGTCGATACGCCAAGGCCGACAGCCTTTTCAACCACGCCATCGCTCTGGCACCCGACGTACCCGGCCTTCGGGTATGGCGGGCCATCAACCTCCTGAGCTGGCAGGGCGACATCCGGGCGGCGAGGTCGATTCTCGAGCCGATGACGGGATTCCTCGACTCGGTGGACGCTTCGTACCTCGCCTACTACCTCTTCCTCATGGACATCTCCGAAGGCGACTACGGAGGAGCGTTGGGTCGACTCTCTCCGGGGAGCTCACCAGCGCTCGAGACCCAACACTGGCTCTATACCCGGGCTCAGCTCGCCGCAGAGATCTACTCACTCCAAGGCGACCCTGAACGAGCGCGTATCCACTACGACTCGGCTCGAGCGTACCTGGAAGCCAGGATTCGGGAGGAGCCGGAGGACGCGAGGCTCTATCGATCGCTGGGGGTGGCGTACGCGGGCCTGGGACTCGCCGAGGAGGCGGTCCGGACCGCGAAACGGGCCGTGGATCTGATGCCGGTCAGAAAAGATGCGGTCCGGGGGCCCGAGGCAGTGGAAGGACTGGCGCGAGTCTACACCATGACCGGGGATTACGACGCGGCGGTGGAGCAGCTGAAGGCGTTGCTCTCCGTCCCGAGCTACTACTCCCTGCCCCTGCTGCGCATCGATCCCGCGTGGGAACCCCTCCGGAATCATCCCGATTTCCGTGCCTTGATGGAGGGGTACGGGGAAGAAAGGGAGGCCCACCCGAACTAGAAGCGGCGCCGCCACGTCCCGGAATCCGGGAGAGCGATTCCTCCGAGGATGACGACTGCAGGCCGGCGCAGGGCGTGCCTGCGAACGTTGGAAGCGTGGCCAGTGGACTGTAACACGTGAACGCTCAGCACCGAGCGTGACGAAGCGCCGCTCATACTCCCTCGTCTTGGCGACCCTCCACTCACTCCTCGAGCGAACCCTCCAGCAGCCCGCGTACCTCCCTCGCGATCTGCAGGTCTTCCCGGGCCTCGACCACGAACGTCCGCACCGGCGCCCCTGCCTCGCCGATCTCGGCGTCGGGAGCAGCGTCGTCGTTGGCCGAAGGATCGAGGGCGACCCCGAGGAAGGAGAGGCCGGCCGCGGCACGTCCCCGGATGAGGGGCGAGCGCTCACCGATGCCACCCGTGAAGACGAGCGCGTCCAGGCCGTCCATGGCGGCGGCCATCGCGGCGATCCCGGCGCGCAGCCGGTGCACGTAGACCTCCAGCGCAAGCCGGGCCTCGGCGTCACCCCGCGCCTCCGCGTCGAGGACAGCCCTCATGTCGGCGTTGCCCGCGAGGCCGAGGAGTCCCGAGCGGTGCTCCAGCGTCGCGGCAAGCTCCGACGGAGGCATCCCCGCGTGCTCCTCCAGCCAAAGGACGAGCCCGGGATCGACGGAGCCCGAGCGTGTGGCCATCACCAGACCCTCCAGCGGCGTGAAGCCCATGGTGGTATCCACGGACACGCCAT
>JASFRY010000219.1:0-7170 GCA_050114675.1 Gemmatimonadota bacterium
CAGGGCACGGGCGGGCTCTGGGTCCGGGACGGGCTCGAGGTGGAGCCCCTGGTCCGGGGGGGCACGGGAGGCGACTCGTCCTCTCGGGACATGCCGGCGGCGTTGCCGGACCGCCTGGAGGCAGGGACGGTGAACGTTCCGGGACTGGTGGGTCTGACCGCCGGGATCGACTTCGTGCTGCAGCGGGGGGTGGACGTGCTGCACGCCCACGAAGCCGCCCTGAAGCGAAGGCTCCACGCCGGGCTTTCGGCCGTTCGGGGGGTCACGGTGCGCTCGCCGGTGGCCCCGGACGGCGTGGGGATCGTTACCTTCACGGTGGCGGGCGTGGACCCGTCCACGTTGGCTCGGCGTCTGGACGACGAGTGGGGCGTGCAGGGAAGGCCCGGACTCCATTGTGCCCCCGAGTGCCATCGTCTCCTGGGGACCTGGGAGACGGGAGCGCTGCGGCTCTCGGTCGGGTGGGCTTCCTCCGAGGAGGACGTCGATCGGGCATTGGAAGGAGTCGAGGCGCTGGCGCGCGCGTCCGCCTAGGCTCCGACATCAAGCGACCACGGAACTGCCATGCGGATCTTCATCGCACTGAACCTCCCGAAGAAGGAGCGCCAGCGGATCCACCGCGCTGCACGTCCTCTTCGGGAAGGGGATCTGCCCGTCCGTTGGGTGGAGCCGGACAACTTCCACATCACCCTCAAGTTCCTCGACGAGGTCCGCCAGGATCGGATCCCCGATGTGGAGGCAGCGCTGGCGAAGGTGGCCCACTCCACGGCGCCCTTTCCCATGAGTCTCTCCGGATTCGGGGCGTTCCCCACGATCCGGAAGCCGCGGGTGATCTGGCTGGGCGTGAGCGCCAGCCCGGAGCTGCGTTGTCTGAAGCAGGATCTGGAGTGGGCGTTGGCAGACCACGGCTTCGATCCCGAGACCCGGGCGTTCCATCCCCATGTCACGCTGGGTCGCGCGGGCCCTCGCGACGGAGCAGGGGCCTTCCGGGGGCTGGACGAGGTGGTGGCGTCCATGGAGTTCGCCGCGCAGGTCGCGGTCCGCTCGGTGGACCTCATGAGGAGTCACCTGTCGCGGAGCGGAGCCCGCTACAGCGTGGTGTCGAGCACGAAGCTTGCAGGAAGCTGAGCCACTATGGGATCTCTCAAGAAGCTCGTGACCGCGATGGTGCTCATCGTCGTGGCGTACGCCGGGTTCCGCTGGGGTTCGCTCGTCTTCCCTCCCATGGAGCGTGTCCTCGGGCTCGGCGGGGGCGAGGAGGTGGAGGCCGAGGCGCCTGCGCCCGCCGGTCCCACGGCCGAGCTGGCCGAGGAGACGCTCGATCGCTTCGAGCGCCTGCGACGGGGTGACGGCGAGGACCGGTTGGCCCTGGGTGGAACGGAGCTCTCCTCGGTGATCCGGTTCGCGGTACCCGGGATCATTCCTCCCGGAGTGGACGAGCCCACGGTGGACTTGCAGGACGGTCGGGTGCGGCTCAGCGCCAACGTAGCGCTGGCGGCGTTCCCCCGGCTTCCCCGGCTGGACAACGTCATCGGTCTTCTTCCCGACACCGTACCCGTGGAGATGGAGGGCTCCCTCGTCCCTCTGGATCAGGCGCACCTGGCTCTCCTCGTGGACAAGATCCAGGTGTCCCACCTTCCTCTGCCGCGCCGCATGATCCCGGGGATCCTGGCAGGCTTCGGTCGCGAGCGCGCCCGATCCCTTCCGGACGACGCCTTGCCCGTCCCGCTTCCCGACGGCCTCCGGTCGGTCTACGTGCAGCGTGACAGCCTCGTTCTGATCGCAGATCGGTAGGCGCGTCATGGCCAAGCTCCTCATCGTCGACGACGAGCGCTCCATCCGCGACGCACTGGTGCAGGTCTTCGAGTACGAGGGCCACGAGGTGCGGGGCGCCTCGGACGGCCCCGAGGCCCTCGAGGCCGCGGCCGGCATGCGGCCCGACGTGATCTTCCTGGACGTGAAGATGCCGGGGATGGACGGCCTCGAGGTGCTGACCCGGCTGCGGGAGGCCGATCCCAGCCTGTTGGTCGTCATGATCTCGGGACACGGCACCATCGACACGGCCGTGGAGGCCACCCGGAAGGGCGCCTACGACTTCCTGGAGAAGCCCCTGGACACGTCCAGGCTGCTGGTCACGCTGAAGCGAGCCCTGGAGCTTCGGGGCCTCACGGCCAGCATGGAGGCCCTGCGCAACCAGGTGGAGGCGCGGTACCAGATCGTGGGGTCGTCCTATTCCGTCCGCCAGGTTCTTGAGCGCGTCGAGCGCGTGGCGCCTACCGATGCCCGGGTCCTCATCACGGGCGAGAACGGAACGGGCAAGGAGCTCGTGGCCCGTGCCATCCACCGTCTGTCCCAGCGCGCGGAGGCTCCCTTCGTGGAGGTCAACTGCGCCGCCATCCCTTCGGAGCTCATCGAGTCGGCGCTCTTCGGCCACATCAAGGGCTCCTTCACCGGCGCCGTAGCCGACCGCGCCGGGAAGTTCGAGCAGGCCGACGGGGGCACCCTCTTCCTGGACGAGATCGGCGACATGTCGCTGGCCGCCCAGGCCAAGGTGCTTCGCGCTCTGGAGCAGGGCGTGGTGACGCGCGTGGGCGGATCCCGGGCCATCGAGGTAGACGTGCGGGTCATCGCCGCCACGAACAAGGATCTGTCGGAGGAGATCTCAGAATCGCGCTTCCGGGAGGACCTCTTCTACCGCCTCAACGTGGTGCCCATCGACGTGCCGCCGCTCAGGGAGCGGCGCGAGGACATTCCCATGCTGGTCCAGCACTTCGCGCGTCAGATGGCGGGGGCCGCGCAGGTCGGCTCCAGGACCTTCTCGGACGAGGCAGTGGAGCGCCTGGCGTCGTTGGAGTGGCCGGGCAACGTGCGCGAGCTGAGGAACACGGTTGAGCGGCTTCTCATTCTCTCCGCCGGCGAGCAGGTCAAGCCGCAGGACGTTGATCTCCTGGTCCCGGGCCGGAGCGGCGGCAGCGGACTCGGGGGAGAGCTTCTCTCGGCGGAGACGTTCGCCGAGTTCAAGGACCGCGCGGAGCGGGCGTATATTCTGCAGAAGCTGCGTGAGAACGACTGGAACGTGGCGGAGACCGCGCGCCGCATGGACATGCCCAGGTCGAATCTGTACAAGAAGATCGAGAAGTACGGGTTGGTGCGCGAAGACTGACGCGTGGGCCGTCCGGCCTGCGCTCCGATGCCCATTGCCATCGTCGCCGCTCAGGCGTGTAAGGTGCGACACGGCGCCGGTGCCGCCTTGTGCACCGGGGTCCGTTCGCACTACCCTTCCCGCACAATTCGATTTCGGCGGGTGGGTCATTCCGGAAGCCGGTGAGAGTCCGGCGCGGCCCCGCCACTGTGAGAGGACCGAGCCTCGTCTCGGAACGTCCGCTCTCCAGGCCACTGGGTGTTCGACACCTGGGAAGGCGAGTGAGACGGCCTCGAGCCAGGAGACCTGACCCACCCCCCAACCTCGCCGGTCCGAGGGGACGACGGCGGGGACGCGCGTTCCATGCTGCGTCCCCGCGCCCTCCTCGGCGGGGTTCCTCGTTTCCAACCGTGGGGAAGGAACGCAGACATGAACCGATGGACGCTCGTTGGCACCGTGGTCGCCCTCGGCGCGCTCGCCTCGCCGGGCCCGCTCCGGGGGCAGGAGAGTCCCTTCGTCCTGGACGGCCTGGTGGTGACCGCGAGCCCGACGGCCCGCCCCCAGGACGCCGTGGCCCGCTTCGTCACCGTTCTCGACGGCGCGACGCTCCGGGCGCGAGGCCTGGTACGCATCTCCGACGCGCTTCGGCAGGTCCCCGGACTGACGGTGGTGCAGGGAGGGTCCTTCGGCGCGACCACGTCGGTCTTCATGCGCGGCGGCGAGAGCGACTATGTGCAGGTGCTCCTGGACGGCGTGAAGCTCAATCGGCCCGGGGGGTCGTTTGACTTCGCCGGCCTGACCCTTGACGACGTGGAGCGGATCGAGGTGGTGCGTGGACCCGCCTCCTCCCTCTTCGGCTCGGACGCCATGGCCGGCGTGATCCAGATCATCACCCGGACGGGGCGGGGGGCGCCTCGAGGCGTGATGGCGCTCCAGGCCGGGAGCTACGGACGCCGGGAGGCCTCGGCGTCGGTTTCGGGCGGCGGGGCCGGTGCGGCGTGGTCCCTCGCCCTCTCCCACCTCCGGACCGACGGTGTGTTGGCCTTCAACAACAGCCACGAAAACACCGTGCTCACGGGAACGGCGCGGCTCAGGCCCGACAGCCTGACGCGCGTCGGGCTGTCCGTCCGGCTCGCCGACCGCTCCTACCACTTCCCCACCGATGCGTCCGGGGCGGTGTCGGACCACAACGCCTTCACCTACGGAAACGAGGCCACGGTGTCGGTGTCTGCGGCCCACAGGCTCCATCGCAGGATGGAGCTCCGGGCCCGTCTGGGATTCGCTCAGGACGACGGCGGGACCGACGACCAGCCGGACAGCCCCGCCGACACCATGGGGTCCTTCGCTTTCACCAGCATGGACCACGTCCAGCGAGTCACCGCCGACCTCCGGACCGACATGGCTCTGGGGGCCGCCACGGCCACGGTGGGCCTGGACGTGGAGCGCGAGGGGCAGCGGTCCTTCTCCCAGGCATGGAGCCAGTGGGGCACGACCCCTGGGCAGAGCATGAACCGGCGCTGGAATCGTGCGGCGTACGCACATCTCACCGGCTCGTCGGGTCCGGCATCATGGGCGGCGGGCGGACGGCTGGAGGACAACGAGCGCTTCGGGCGGGCCGGCACGTGGAACCTGGGCCTGACCTGGCGTCTCCTGCGCGGCACCCGGATCCGCGTGTCCGCGGGCACGGCCGTGAAGGAACCCACGTTCTACGAGAACTTCGCCCAGGGATACGTACGCGGAAATCCCGATCTGGAGCCCGAGCGGGCGAGCTCGTGGGACGGTGGACTCGATCAGTCGCTTCTGGGCGGGCGCCTCCTCCTGCGCGGGACCTACTTCGATCAGGCGTTCGAGAACCTGATCCAGTACACGGCGACGCCTGCGGGCCCGGACGACCCCAACTTCTTCAACCTGGCGCGTTCCCGGGCGCGGGGCGTGGAGGTGGGCGCGTCCCTCCGCATGGAGGCGGTCCACGCGGACGCCGATTGGACATGGCTCGATACGAGGGTTGTGGACGGAGGGGTCGATGGTGGCCCCGGAGGGGAGTTCGCCGCCGGGCAGCCGCTCTTGCGCCGCCCTCGCCACGCCCTGCGGATAAACGCCGGCGTGGACGCGTCGTGGGGCGGTGTGTGGGGCGGCGTGCGCGTGGTGGGGAGCCGCCAGGATCGGGACTTCTCGGTCTATCCGTCCGAGCGGGTCCGCCTCGACGGGTACACCGACGTGGACGTAGGTGCCGAGCTCCCCGTGCGGACCCCCGGGAGTGGAGGGCCGGGGCTGACCCTCACCGTGCGGGCCGAAAACCTCCTCGACGCCGGGTACGAAGAGGTCTTCGGTTTTCCGGCTCCGGGCCGGGCCGTGTACGTCGGGGGGAGGGTCCTCCTGGGCGGACGTTGACGAGCCTGGGGCCCCGGCTGCCGGGCCAGCCGCGCACGCTACGGCACGATCCGGGTCCCGTCGTCCAGCTCGTACAGCACCTCCAGGGTGCGGAAGTCCTGGGCAGTGAGGGAGGTGGCGGTGTTCTCGGGATACATGAGATCCCGGGGATCGTCGGAGTGGGGAAGGCCCAGCGCGTGTCCCATCTCGTGGGCTGCGGTCAGCCGGATCTGGCGAGGATCGACGGCGCGGCCGGTCCCGGGGCTCCGGGTGACGAGCTCGATGGAGCGTACCTTCAGGCCCGTTGCGGGACTCCACTCCGTATGCGTCACCCCGAGCCGGGTGGCCGGGAGGGCGGGCGTCCAACGGATCTCCACGTCGGCCTGGCGGGTGCCGCGTTCGTCCACCAGGATGGGGAAGGGGTGGTTGTTCCATACCCGCACCCCGGCGGTGGCCGCTCTCTGGAGGACCCGGGCGACGGCGTCGTCGTCCATGGGGGGAAGGGGCACATGGACCACCAGCGTGCCGTCGGACCGGGTCCACCGTCGCACGACGACGTCGTCGGCCCCGGACAGCTCGGCACACAGATAGCCCGCGTCGCTGCAGATCCGGGACGCCCGGAGCACGGGCCCGTCCCCCGGACCGTTCGCCCGGCTGCCCGTAGGCGCCTGCGGGTCGGTTCCGTTGGGCGCCACGCATCCGGGATCGTCGGCGGGGGCGCATGACGGCGTCACGCTGGTGGCGCGAGCCCGGAGCACGGCGATCAGGCCACCGACGAGGAGGACGAGGGCGATGAGGGTCGAAGGGCTCGTCCGGCGGAAGGTGTGTGGGGACATGGATCTCCGTGACCGAAACTGGAGGGCGGGGGCAACGTAGGAGGAGGGGCAGGGCATCGAAAGGCGAGGCGGGGCGTCGCCGTTGGACTGTTCCACGCGCGTCCGGCGCCGTAGCATGAAGGGGGGAACGGTCGAGCGTTACCCTGTGTAGATGGCTCTTTGACCCCCGGTCGCGGGCCGGCGCTCGACCCGGCCGCGGGGCCACATCCAGCGTATCGACTCAGGAGCGGCGGCGGGTGCAGGACGGCGAAGAGCGGACCGGTGCAGTAACGGAGATCCTGAGGTCCTCGCAGCAGCGGGGCGCGGCCCTGCTGGGGCTCGCGTGGGACTGGACGCGCTCCATCCTCATCGCGTTCGTCCTCTTCCTCGTCATCCGCACCTTCGTGGTCGAGGCGTTCCGCATCCCCACGGGCTCCATGGAGAACACCCTCCTGGTGGGTGACTTCCTGCTCGTGAACAAGGCGGTGTACGGAGCCGAGATCCCCGGCACCCACCTCCATCTCCCGGCCTTCGAGAACCCCCATCGCGGCGACGTGGTGGTGTTCGCGCCACCCCATGATCCCACCAAGAACTACGTCAAGCGCCTGGTGGGGATGCCCGGGGACACCCTGGAGATGCACAACAAGGTTCTCTACGTGGATGGGATCAAGCAGGACGAGCCCTACGCGCGCTATAGCGACAGCACCGGCGACGCCGTACACCCGGACATGCAGTGGCAGTCCAACCACCTCATCGCCAAGACGGCGCGGGGCTACCACCCGACTCGGGACAACTGGGGGCCCATCGTGGTGCCGGAGGGGGACTACTTCATGCTGGGTGACAACC
>JASFRY010000220.1:0-7154 GCA_050114675.1 Gemmatimonadota bacterium
GCGCCTCGACCACCTGCGCCACGGGCATCTGCGCGGTGCGGGGGCGGCGTGGATGGAAAAGGTCCACATCCAGGCCGAGTCCGTCTACCTGCCGGTGGCAGCGCGCACCCACCCCCGCCTCGCGCAGCGCTACCGGCATTGGTGCCGGACGTTCGCCCGGCGGCTGGGGTAGCAGCGCCGCTCCGGGGTTCCGCGGGATCCTCGGCGCACATCGGCCGAGGAGGATGCGGGCGGGGGAGCGGGCCGAAGGGGGGACGCTCCACCCTCCGGCTTCAGCGGGCCCGCGTGTAGATCATGAGGATACCGTTGGCCGAGCCCGCCCCGAAGAGGTCTCCCGCCTCGATGGGGCGATAGATGACGATGTGGTCCACGGACTCGGGCGGCATCTGGAGGGCCAGGTTGGTGTTGGTGGCCCGGACGCCGTTGATGAAGATCACCATGGGCACGCAGCCCGTCTGCATCATGCGCACCTGGCCCTGGCTCACGCCGACGCACAGCGTTCCGTCATGGTTGCGCCGCACGATGACGCCGGCCATGTGCTGGCTCCTGATGATGTCGGCGGCGTCGCGCACCTTGCCGCGCACCTTGTCGATGGACGCACGGGTGATGGTCACCCCACCCATGGCGCGCTCGGTCTGCGTCCGGCTCTCCACCTCCACCGTGATGGGCGCCATCTCGATGGGGCGCGTGTCCACCCGCATGTCCACGTCGATGTCCCGGCCGTCGGGCACCACCAGGGTGTCCTGCTTGGTTCCGTAGCGCAGGTGGCGCGCGAACATCATGTAGGTGCCCGGCGGCACGTCGCCGAAGGTGAACTGACCTCCGGGTCCCGTGATGGTGCGATACGCGGTGCCCCGCAGCCACACCTCCACGTCGCCCACGCCGTCTCCGGAGCCGGCGTCGTGCACGTGACCGTTGATGTGGGCCGGCGTCAGCCTCGAGAGCTCGAAGGTGGCCTGGGTGCGCGCGCCCTCCCTCACCGAGATCTCACGACGCAGCCCCTGCCGGTCCATGAAGCGCGCCGTCGCCACGATGGGGATGCCGCTGGGGACCTCACAGGCGCGGTACCACCCCTGCCCGTCGGTCTCGAACGTCAGGCGGAGCGGTTCCTTGGAGCCTTCCGGGAGCCATGAGAGGCTCACCTGGGCGTGGGGCATCCCCATGCCCGTGGCCGCGTCCCGCACCGTCCCTGCGATGATGCCCGTCCCCCTGCCACGCTCTTGCATGAGGCACTGGGATGCCATGACCGTGAACATGGAAGGGGTTCCCAGGGCAACGTAGACGCTGTCACCCGGCGGCACGCGTACGGTCGTGGGACCCGGTGAGATGCCCAGCTCTCCCAGCCTGGTGTGGAAGTAGAGGAGCGTGTACTCGCCCGGGGGGACGCTGTCGATGACGAAGCGGCCGTCGGCGTCGGTCACCGAGCGATAGGGGGTACCCCACAGGAAGACGGCAGCGTCGGTGAGCGGCGCCTCCGCCAGGGAGTCGTAGACCACGCCACGGACCTGGCCGATGGGTGCAGCGCTGCCCTGGCCGCTCGCCTCGGCGGCGATCGCTGCTGAAAGTGCCGCCGCGAGCACGAGGCTCCGCACGGCGATGCTCGTGTGCATGGAGGGTCCTCCCGGCCTGCTTTCCACACGCGTCGGGGGCGCACTGAACCATACGACGAAAGGACCCGAATCGTACACCTCCCCGAGTCTTGCCTCGGGTCGCGGCTTTGGTTACACCTTCCTCCTGCCCACCCGGGGCAGACATGAATGAGGACCGTTCGGAGGCTTCATGGCCTACATCATCACCGAGCCCTGCATCGAGACGAAGGACGCCAGCTGCGTCGAGGTTTGCCCCGTGGATTGCATCTACGAGGCGACGGACCAGTTCTATATCCACCCCGACGAGTGCATCGACTGTGGCGCCTGCGAGCCCGAGTGCCCGGTCCAGGCCATCTTCCCGGACACCGACGTGCCTCCGGAGTGGACGAGCTATATCGAGAAGAACCGCGTGCATTTCGACTAGCGCCCGCTTCGGGACCCGGGGCCCGAACAGACAGACGGCGGGAGGATCGGGTGAAGATCCTCCCGCCGTCTGTCTTTGCAGGTGACCCTGCTGGGGGGGCGCGTCAGTAGCCCTGAGCGCGGATCCGGTCCAGCGAGATCATGGCCGGCTGGCTCTCGCCGGCCGGCGTCACCCGGGGTCGCGCGTCCGGGTCCTGCTTCACCTGGCGCACGAGCAGAATGCCCGCGGCCAGGGCGGCAGCGCCGATGATTCCGGCGGCGAGGGAGCGCATGTGTTCCTCCTGGGGGGGTGGTCGGCTGGGACCCGAACATTGCACGAAACGTGCCGGGCTCCGGCCCCGCGCGGAAGGCCCGGAAGCCCCCTGTTTCCAAGCCTCTACGTGGGTGATACCATTCGGTTTACATCCACGGATATCCGTCACTCTCCACCTCGGCACCGGATCCTCCCTCGAAAATCTGACGGTTCGCCTCGGTAAGGGCTGCATGGACGTGCAATCACGAGATGTTCTGGACCGGGCCCGCGCGGGAGATCCCGTGGCCCTGGCGAGGGCGCTGGTCGCCATCCCCTCCGTCAACCCGGTCCTGGCGCCCGACGGACAGGGAGAGGGGCACATTGCCGAGGCGTGCGCGGACTGGCTGGTGTCGTGGGGACTCGACACTCGGGTGGTGGAGGTGTCGCAGGGTCGCAACAACGTAGTGGCGACCCTGGAGGGTGACGGCCCGACCCTCCTCTTCAACGGCCACCTGGATACCGTGGGGGTCGAAGGGATGACGGTCCCGCCCTTCGACGCCGAGCTCCGGGACGGCCGCATCGTGGGGCGCGGCTCGTGCGACATGAAGGGTGGGGTCGCCGCCCTCCTGGCCGCCGCCGCCCGCCTGGCCCGGGATGACGGAGAGGTGCGACCGAACCTGGTGGTGGCTCTCACTGCGGACGAGGAGCACGCCAGCCTGGGGATGGACGCCCTGGTGCGCTCCGGCGTCACCGCGGACATGGCGGTGGTGTGTGAGCCCACGAGCCTGGCGGTCATGCCGGCCCACAAGGGATTCGTGTGGGTGAAGGCCCGCTTCCGGGGCCGGGCGGCCCACGGATCACGGCCGGAGCTCGGCGTGGACGCCATCCGTCATGCCGCGCTTTGGCTCTGGGCCCTGGACGCGCTGGAGGCCCATCTCATGACCCGATCCCCGCATCCGCTGCTGGGCCACGGCTCACTCCATGCCGGGACCATCCGGGGCGGGACGGCCGAGTCCGTCTATCCCGACGCTTGCGAGGTGGTGGTGGAGCGCCGGACGCTGCCCGCCGAGACGGCCGACGTGGCCCTGGCCGAGCTGCGGAGCTACCTGGACGCGGTGCGGGAGGCCGATCCCGCGGTGGACGCCGAGCTGGACATGACCCTCGCGCGGCCCGGGACCGAGGTCTCCCCGGACAGCCGCCTGGTGCAGGGGCTCCTGCAGGCGAGCCAGGCCCACGGCGTCGAGTCCAGGGTGGAGGGGATGACCGCATGGGTGGACGCGGCCTTCCTCAACGAAGCGGGAATCCCCGCTGTGTGCTATGGGCCCGGGGACATCGCCCAGGCCCACAGCGCGGACGAGTGGATCGAGGCGGCGCAGATCGCTGCGTGCGCCGACGTCCTGGAGTCCTTCGCCCGGGAGGCGGTCCGACGCTGAACCGGGCGCCTCCCGGGGTAGGTCCGGGGGCTCGTCAGTGCTTCGTCGTGACGAGAATGGCACCGCCGTCGAAGCCCGTCCCGTAGCGGGTCGTGGCGTCCGCGGCGCTCATGTAGCGCAGCTCCTGGATGTCCACCACCGGGAGGGAGCGCAGCACGTCCATCCCACCGGCCTGACGGTTGCCGTCCACCATGACCACGGGGGTGGCGCCGCCCCGGCCGCGCAGCCAGTTGGGCCGGAGCCGGCCGATGGCATCGTATACGCTGAGCTGCTGCATGGACTGGAGCTCGGATTCGACGATTCGGGTCGAGGAGCCACGGGGTCCGCTGCCGCCTCCGCCGCTGGCACAGCCCGACGCGCCGAGTGCCAAGGCGAGGACGGCGATCAAGAAACGCGAGCCGCGGACGAAGCGCATGGAGGGTCCTCCGGTTGAGGTTGCCGCTGAGGTCGAGCGGGCGCGAAGCCCGCGTGGGCCCTGGCCCGATGTCCGGGCCCGGAGGCACAAGATGCCCGCAACTCCATGCGTGCGCCACCTTTCCGTCTTGCTCCCCTGTCGCGCCCCGGGTAACGTCCCATCCAGCACATCCCGGTGCATCGGAGCACGGGCGGACGGACGCTCCGGCAGGTCCCCCGGCTCCGGTCCACCTCCGGTTGCAAGGAGCGGCACATGAGCAGGACATGGGTGGTTCTGGTGCTGGCGGCATTGACGGCGGCGGCGTGTGGTACCGGGGAGGCCGCGGACCTCGTCTTCCGGGGGGGCTCGGTCTGGACCGGCGTGCCCGGCGCACCCTTGGCCCAGGCCGTTGCCGTGAAGGACAATCGGATCACCGTGGTGGGCACCGACGCCGACGTGGATGCGGTCACGGGTCGCGACACACGCGTGGTGGAGCTGGCCGGGCGGACCCTCACGCCGGGCTTCATCGACGCCCATGTCCACTTCATCGACGGCGGCTTCAAGCTGGCCAGCGTGAACCTGCGTGACGCCGCCACGCCGGAGGAGTTCGCCCGCCGCATCGGGGCGTTCGCCGAGACGGTGCCCGCGGGCACGTGGATCACGGGAGGCGACTGGGACCACGAGCTGTGGGGCGGCGCGCTGCCCAGGAAGGAGTGGGTGGACTCCCTCACGCCCGACAACCCGGTGTTCGTCAACCGTCTGGACGGCCATATGGCCCTCGCCAACACGGCGGCCCTCCGGGCAGCAGGTGTGGACGAGGACGGCCGCACACCGGACCCGCCGGGCGGGACCATCGTGCGAGACCCGCGCACCGGCGAGCCCGCCGGGGTATTCAAGGACGACGCCATGGACCTGGTGTACCGGGCCATCCCCGACCCCTCGGAGGAGGAGCTGGATCGGGCGTTCCGGGCGGCGGCACGGCATGCCCTGGAGCGTGGTGTGACCCAGGTGCACGACATGGCCACCTGGGCCAGCCTGGCCACCTATCAGCGCGCCGAGGCGCGCGGCGAGCTCCCGCTGAGGGTCTACTCGGTGGTGCCCCTGGCCACCTGGGCCCGCCTCCGCGACTACGTCGCCGAGCAGGGGAGGGGCGACGACCGCCTCTGGTGGGGCGGCCTCAAGGGCTTCGTGGACGGTTCTCTGGGCTCCACCACGGCGTGGTTCTACGACCCCTACGACGACGCGCCCGAGACGTCGGGGCTCACGGTGACCGACACGGCGGACCTGCGAGCCTGGACCGACAGCGCCGACGCGGCCGGACTGCAGGTCATCGTTCACGCCATCGGGGACCGGGCCAACGACTTCATGCTGGACGTGTACCGGGACGTGGCGGAGCGACACGGGCCCAGGGACCGGCGCTTCCGCATCGAGCACGCCCAGCACCTCACCTCGGCGGCCATTCCGCGCTTCGCCGAACAGGGCGTCATCGCGTCCATGCAGCCGTACCACGCCGCGGACGACGGACGTTGGGCGCAGAAGCGCATCGGCCCCGAGCGGATCAAGGGGACGTACGCTTTCCGGTCTCTCCTCGATGCCGGCGCGACGCTGGCCTTCGGCTCGGATTGGACGGTGGCGCCCATCGACCCCATCCTTGGGATCGACGCCGCCGTGACCCGGCGCACCATCGACGGCGCCAACCCCCAGGGGTGGCAGCCCCAGGAACGGATCTCTCTGGAGGAGACCCTCACTGCGTACACCGAAGGGGGCGCGGAAGCGGGCTTCATGGAGGGCAAGCTGGGGCGTCTGGAGCCCGGGATGCTGGCCGACCTCACGCTGTTCTCTGAAGATCTCTTCACGACGGATCCGAACAGTCTGGTGGACGCGCGCGTAGATATGACGGTGGTGGACGGGAAGGTGGAATACGAGCGCTCCGGCTCGGAGTAGGCGGGGCGCCCCATCAAGGAGTGGGGGATGGTCGAGGGATCGAGCGGGGACCGGGCGCCGTTGAGCCAGTCGCGTCAGGTCACCATCGACGCTCTGTGCGAGCACTTCGCCAACGACGCCATGTCGGTGGAGGAGTTCGAGCGTCGCGTGGACGAGGCCCACAAGGCGGCCACGGTGAACGAGCTCAATGAGCTTCTCATGGATCTGCCCGGCACCAACCTCCCGGCGGCCCCGGGGGGCGCCCCGGCCAGGAAGGCCGAGTCCGCCGCCGCCGATCAGGTCTTCCGACCCACGCGCTACCAGGTCAGCACGAACCCCCACCAGAAGGAGCGCGAGTTCGTCGTTGCCATCCTGGGAGGCGCCAACCGGCGGGGGAAGTGGTCGCCGGCACGATTCAACTACTCGGTGGCGTTCATGGGAGGGACCCACTTCGACTTCCGCGAGGCCGTGCTCCCCCGCGGCGTCACGGAGCTGCGAGTGTTCACCATGATGGGCGGGGTAGAGATCATCGTGCCGCCCGGCATGAACGTGGAGAGCCACGGCATCGGCATCATGGGCGGCTTCGAGCACCTCACCGACGTCGCCACGGACGATCCCGAGGCGCCGACCCTGCGGATCACGGGGGTGGCCTTCATGGGCGGGGTGGACATCCAGCAGCGCTACCCGGGGGAGACCGCCCGGGATGCGAAGCGCCGCCGGCGGGCGGAGCGCAAGGAGCGCCGGCGCCTTCGGCGGGGGGAGTAGTGTGGTGTTTCGGAAACACCTCGGCCATTCGAACGCCGGTGCATCCGGCTCTGCGCCGTTGCTCCTCCTCGAAATAGCGCTGCTGTTCCTCGTCGTCGCGCCTTGCGGGATCCGGCGCCCCAGCGCTCTCGGTGGCTCGCGGATCTCCGAAACACCACCCTAGGGGAGAGAGGAAACCCGGGGCGGCCCGCGAGGTATTGTTGACGGATCATGCACTCACTCCGCTCGCCCGGGGACGCCTATGCCATACCAGGACCTCAAGACGCGCCTTTCCGAGATCGCGCTGAACGTCATGCGCATCGTGTTCGGGCTCTCCTTCATGCAGCACGGGGCCCAGAAGCTCTTCGCGGTGCTGGGTCGCGAGGAGGCCGTGGAGCTCTTCTCACGGGCAGGCC